>JBCCLS010000017.1:0-14721 GCA_039026835.1 Bacteroidota bacterium
AGGAAATCATCATTATTTAAAAATATTCAATGACGCATTTTAAAGTTTATTTGGTATTAAAAGCTGAAACTTTTTAATCCAATAAGTATACTATACATGTTTTAGATATTTACTCATCATTAATTTAACTGTCTGAAAATGTAAAACTTACAGTTGTTATTTGTGTGTGATAATTTATAAATCACGAGTAATATCATTTTTAAATAGTCATCAGAATATGTAATTTAAGATTGCTATTTGTGAAGTTTTAGTATTGCTGAATAAATAGCGATCATGAAAAAAAGTTGAAGCGAACCGTTTTTGGTTCGCTTTTTTTGTGAAGTAACTATAAAAGTAATGCTCTAAAACAAAAAAACACTTCCCAATTAGGAAGTGCTTTCTTATATAGTTAAAAATAAATTGATATATTTTCAAAGCATCAAATTGATGTAATAAAAAATTATCCTTTTACTTTAGTTCGCATATTTTTATCTAAAAATGCAATCATAGAATCGTAAAAGTCAAAACGATTTTCTTGGTTTCTAAATCCATGACCTTCGTTTTCTTTTAACATATATTCTACAATAACACCATTTTCTTTCAACGCAGCTACCATTTGATCGGATTCTGCTTGTACTACACGTGGATCGTTTGCTCCTTGTGCAATAAACAATGCTGATTTAATTTTATCTACATTATATACAGGACTGTTTTCACGCATCATAATGCTATCCTTCGTATTTGGATCTCCCACCATTTCGTATAACATTTTCTTGTATGGCTCCCAATATGGAGGAATACTTTCCATAAACGTAAACAAGTTAGAAACACCCACATAATCTACAGCGGCTGCATATAAATCTGGTGTATTTGTAATTCCAGCTAACGTTGCATATCCACCGTAACTTGCTCCGTAAATTGCCACACGATCTTTATCTGCAATTCCTTCTTTAATTAACCATTGCACACCATCGGTAATATCGTTTTGCATTTCTTGTCCCCATTTCTTAAAAGAACTTTCCCAAAACTCTCTTCCGTATCCTGTAGAACCTCTAAAGTTCATTTGCAATACTGCATAACCTCTGTTCGCTAAAAATTGTACTTCTGGGTTGAATCCCCATTCGTCACGTGCCCAAGGACCACCGTGTGGGTTGACCACAACAGGTAATTTCTCAGCTTTTACACCCACAGGTAACGTTAAATATCCATGGATTATTTTTCCATCTCTAGCCTTGTAGGAGATAGGTTTCATATCTGCCATGTGATCTGAATTTAACCAAGGACTCAAATTTGCCAACTCTTTCAAATCTTCAGTAGCAACATCGTAGAAATAATAGGTTCCTCTTGTTTTGTCGTTTCCAGCATAAATTAAAAACTTATCTTCATTCTTATTGCTAGAAGTCACGTAGTACTCGTTGTCAGCACCTAACTTTTCTTCTAACATTTTGAATAAATTCTCCGCGTCTTTATCCAAAAACTTACGCATCGTTTTAGCTCTTGTATAGCTAACATACGTTGGTACTTTTCTTTTTGGAGAATATGAAATTCCATCCACATCTACTTCAGTATCGATAAAAATTTCTTCAATTTCTTTTTTCTCTTTCAAATCGTATTTTACGATCGCAGCTTTATCTCTTCCTAAGTTTGACGCTGCGTATACGATATCTCCATTGTCAAAGTCGAAATATTGTGGTGACAATGTTTGCTTGAAGTTTGTAGTGATTACTTCTTCAAATGGCTGATCTTCTGTTTGTCTGTACATAATCGTGTTATCCACACCATTTGTTACATAAGCCAAACGTAATTTTCCATTGTGATCTGTATCCCATCCTGTAATATTTCCTGGGTTTTCGTAAAGAATTTTCATTTCCCCAGTATTAATATCCAAACGATACGGATCAAATACTTGTGGAATTCTTTTGTTCAATCCAACAATCAATTCATCTTGATTATCTTCTAAATCGTCAATAATTTGAGCACGTACACCATCAAAAGGTGTTAAATCTTTTTCGTTGCTACCATCTTTATTCACCGCAAAAAGGTGAAAGTTTTCGTTTCCTCCTTTGTCTCTAATATAGACAAGACGATCGTCATTTGCCCAGAAATAACCAGAAAGATCGCGATCTTCTACACTAGTTACTCTTGTCACGTCATCACTACCAATCTTTTGGATGTGAATGTTCATTCTGTCTTTATAAGGTGCTAAATACGAAAGATATTCTCCGTTTGGAGATAAACGGAAGGAAGTTTTTTCGGAGTTCTTGAAAAAATCTTTAACTGAAATTTTTGGTGCAGGTTTCATTTCTGCGACTGTGGTTTGTTCTTTTGGTTCCTCTTTGCATGCTATAAAAAGCAATACCAAAGAGAAAAGCAGTAGTCTTCTCATGATTTTGTTTTTTGTATGATATTTCCATAAGACTCCAAAACAAAGAAAATGTTACACTTTTGGAAACATTTTTGTGAAATTTTCTTAAACGCTGCTTTTTTATGATAAATTTAGAATTCTTTCGAGATGAAATGAGTATCATTGAATGTATGGATTATTTACGAATAATCATAAAATGAAGTATTGCAAACCTAACTATTCTAACTATATTTGAATCAAATAAAATCAACCATTACATACGTATGAAATTACTAGAAGGCAAAACAGCCATCATTACGGGCGCGAGTAGAGGAATAGGAAAAGGAATAGCGCAAGTTTTTGCGGCGAACGGCGCAAATGTTGCGTTCACATATAGCTCATCTGTAGAAGCAGCAAATGCATTAGAAAAAGAACTAAACGAAACTGGCATCAAAGCGAAAGGCTACCAAAGTAATGCAGCAGATTTTCAACAAGCACAAGACTTGGCTGCGGCAGTCTTAAAAGAATTTGGTTCAATTGATGTGTTAATTAATAACGCAGGAATTACAAAAGACAATTTATTAATGCGTATTTCGGAAGAAGATTTTGACAAAGTAATTGAAGTCAATCTGAAATCCGTTTTTAACATGACCAAAGCAGTACAACGCACCATGCTAAAGCAGCGTAAAGGTTCTATCATTAATATGAGTTCTGTGGTTGGTGTCAAAGGAAATGCAGGACAAACCAATTATGCAGCATCCAAAGCAGGAATCATTGGATTCTCTAAATCGGTTGCTTTGGAATTGGGATCTAGAAACATTCGTAGCAATGTGATTGCGCCAGGTTTTATAGAAACAGAAATGACAGGAAAATTGGCTGAAGATGTGGTTGAAAGTTGGAGAGCAGCCATTCCATTAAAACGCGGAGGAACACCAGAAGATGTAGCAAACACCTGTGTATTCCTTGCAAGTGATATGTCAGCATACATCACAGGACAAGTATTGAATGTTGACGGTGGAATGTTAACCTAATATACTGCTAGATTAAAAATGAAGAAAGCATTTTTACTATTGGTGATTGGTATATTGTCTATGAATGTAGTATGTGCACAAAACTGGGAAAAATATAAGGCAGAAGATTTACAGTTTGTTGCCTATTATCCAAAAGAACCGAAGCGAAGTGTACAAAAAATCCCAACTTCCAATGGCGAGTTGGATATGCACATGATACTATATGCACCAACTACGGGAGATGATAATAGAGTATACCTAATAATATGTTCTGATTACCCAAAAGAACAATTTAAAAATGCTGATGCAGCATACAATAATTTAGTACTCACAAATGCTGTAAATAAGGCTGTATCAAGTGTAAAAGGAGAATTAATTTACAATAACAAAATAAAATTCAACGGATATCCAGCAAGAAGTGTCAAAGTAAAAATGCAAGGCGCATTTATGTATTTAAATGCGTATTTAGTAGAAAATACGATGTTTATTACACAAGTAATTTGCTTGACAGAAAAAGATGAAAATGCCAGTATTCAACGCTTTATAGATTCCTTTGAAATTATAAAAACAAAATAAACTATTGCAAACGACAACGATCGTATATAGCTGTATAGCAGTCATTGTAGCTGCACTCGTAGCAGTATTTCATTACTATTACAACACAAAAAAACGCACTAAAAAGTTAGTGCTTTTTTCGTTTCTTAGATTTTTAAGTGTATTTACACTTTTGCTATTACTCATCAATCCAAAATTCAAACAAGTCAGTTATTATGTGGAAAAACCTACGTTGACGATTGCCGTGGACAATTCGTCGTCTGTAGCAGAATTAGGGTATGATCAAAAAGTAAGAGATGTCGTTGCACAATTTAAAAATTCACAAGCATTACAAGACAAATTTGAAATTGATACATATGCATTTTCAAATCAACTTACAGAAAGTGATGCAATTGATTTTACAGGTTCGCAAACCAATATTAGCAAAGCGCTCAAAGATGTAAATAAATTATACAAAGATGCTATTGCGCCAACTGTGCTGATTACGGACGGAAACCAAACCTATGGAAATGATTATCAGTTTGTATCTTCAAAAATAAAACAACCTGTTTTTCCAATTATTGCAGGCGATACAACAACCTATGTTGATGTGAAAATTGATCAGCTAAACGCGAATAAATATGCCTATTTAAAAAATAAATTTCCAGTAGAAATCATCGCAACCTACACTGGGAACGAAACAGTGCAAACAAATTTAGTACTGACAGCCAATGGCAAACGCTTGGCAACTGAAACACTAACATTTTCGCCAACAGACAATTCTAGAGTTGTCAATATAAATATTTCAGCCACAAAAATTGGTGTACAAACACTACGCGCCACATTGACACCACTTGATGCGGAAAAAAATACACAAAACAATTCACGTTATTTTGCTGTAGAAGTGATTGATCAGAAAGTGAAAATTGCATTAGTTTCAGATATCATTCATCCTGATATTGGAGCGCTCAAGAAAAGTTTGGAAAGTAACGAACTGCGCGGTGTAGACATCTTAAAACCGAACGAAGCTTCTAGTGTACTTAATGATTATCAGTTAGTTATATTGTATCAGCCCAATAGAAAATTTCAAGAAGTATATCAAAACATACAACAATTAGAAAAAAATACCTTAACAATTACAGGCACACAAACCGATTGGAATTTTTTAAACGATATACAAACAAGTTTCCGAAAAGACGATCTGCAAGAAACAGAAGAAGTGCAAGGACAACTCAATTCAAATTATACAAACTTCTTAATCGAAAATATTGACTTTTCAGACTATCCGCCGTTGGAGAATGCCTTTGGAGAAGTTGAATTCAATGTAGCACATGAAATCATTCTCACGCAAGTAATTTCAGGAGTTTCCACAAATTCAGCACTATTAGCAACCTATACAGAAGATGCAAAACGCGCCGCAATACTAGCTGGGGAAAATATTTGGAAATGGCGTGCCAACAGTTTTTTGGCACAGGAAAATTTTGTACAATTTGATACATTTTTGGGGAAACTTGTGCAATATCTAGCCTCTAGCAAAAAACGCGAACGTTTAACCGTTGGGTATGAATCGTTCTATTATGGAAATCGTGAAATTCAGCTCACAGCACAATATTTCAATCCGTCCTATGAATTTGATGCGAATGCAAATTTGACAGCCATTCTTAAAAACAAAGACACGGACGAAACCACAACCTATCCAATGCTTTTAAATTCAGGATTCTATACAGTTGATTTAAACAATTTGCCGCCAGCTTCGTATGATTTTACTGTGAGAGCAGAAGGGAAGAACATTAGCAAATCAGGAAGTTTTAAAATTTTGGAATTCGACATAGAAAAGCAATTCTTAAATGCAGATACACAGCGCTTACAAACAATTGCAGCCAACACCAACGGAAAAGCATTTCACATCGATGACAATTCAGAAAACATAATTTTAGAATTAATTAACGATGCTCGTTTCAAAACGATTGAAAAAAGTAACGAAAAGGTCGTATCTTTGATAGACTGGAAATATTTACTAGCTCTCATTGCGTTATTCCTAGCATTGGAGTGGTTTTCAAGGAAATATTTCGGTTTAATATAATCAATACACCATACATGAAAAAACTAGTACTTCTTTCTGTAGTACTTTTTATAGTTACCACTGTAAACAGTCAGACAAACTTCTATCAAAACTTATACGACAACTATTCGACAGGAATGGATATGTCAACTTCAATACGATTTGATCAATCTCAGTTTTATTACACTGTTAGCGGCAGAATGGAAGCATTATTAGTGATGTATGAAAACACGCGTGATGTAAAATATTTACAACGTTTTCTTTGGAATGCAAATAGGGTATTCAATAGAAGAGATGATAGAAGAGATAATGTATCTCCTTCTGAAGATGCTGCTGGTAATATATTTGTAAATATCACAACATATAACCGTATAGCTAATCCTACTTGGTCTACTAAAAGATACAATACTGCATGTCCACGATATGATAGTTTTGGTGGTGATGAAGATTGGCACAATGACAACTACTTACATTGTCCCGAGGAAGTTTGTATTGAAATTCCACATTTAATCGGTAATGCTAATATCATTTATTCTTTTGTAAAATTTTATAATATCATAGCTGCTGGTGATTCTACATTGCAAAACGAAGTTTTTAATTTTTACACACAATCAGAAGCTGAAGACAGCACATTTCTCGAAATTGCGAACGATTTATTAACTGCAGCAGAAGAAACATTTAATTTTTTTGAACCGAATTGGGATGATACTCTAAATGCATACAGAGATCATTTAGAAACGGGATCGGAAATATATGTTCCATTAGACTATAAAGGTTCTCGATTGCCTTTAAATGTACAAAGTAGTATGGGACGTGTGCTTATCGAATTACATAAAGCTGCCATGGGCACGCCAGATGAGATTTTTTATTATAATCGTATAAAACAACTTGCTAGTTATGTATATGTCGCAACAAATAAGATAACAACAAACAACTCAAAAAGATGGACCTATTGGGGCTATCAAGATCCAAAACCGAATGCCTATGATAATGGAGAAGATCCTGAAGTGGCAGATCCGGCCAGACTTTTAAATCCTTTACGAGAGGATATTTCACATTCATCTCAAACGGTAGTATTTCCTTATGAATGTTATGAAAATGGATTCTCTGAATTTTCAGCTACTGACATTCAGCAGTTTGCAAACACATTTAAATTCGATATCTATGATGATGTACTGATATTAAATGACGGTATCTATAATAGCTTTACTACGCTAAGAAAATGGAATTTCAAGAATGATTCCAATACATTTCCAAGTACCGTTACTAAAGCTCCAACTACATTTTTGTATACGTATTGGATGAAATATGCAGCATTTGATCCTGAAATATACCAAATGTTGAATGATTTCAACACCTCACAATTTTATCCAACACTGATCTCTCCAGAAATGTGGTCTGGAAATTTGAAGCGCCCACTAACAGTTGCTCATTTGCACCAACACCAACAACTATTTGCTCCAATTGCTGCAAATCATAATTGGGGGCCTGCATCAAACTGGGTAGCGGTGACAGGTGGAAACTTTGACGATGATCCAGAAGATGAATTTCTACACATCAGAAATTTTGATAACTATTTTAGAATTCAAGAGTATACGGATAACAATACATTTGCCAATGTAGCCTCACTAACTACGTATTCAGGATCTTCAGGTGGAACACATACATGGGCGGGTTGTGCTGCAGGAGATTTTTTTGGAGATATGAAGGATGAAATTGTCGCGGTTTGCAATAACTCTGATCTTACTTATAATGGTTTTTATATCTTTTCTGTCACTAAACCTACTATAAATGAAATTGAGTATTCTGGGACTTGGGGACCAGATTCTGACTGGGTTGGAGTTGCAGCAGGCGATTTAATGAACGGAGGAAAGGATGAGTTTGTATTAGCAAGAAATCATCTATTACAATTACGACTGTATAGTTACAACAGTGGTGTAAGAGCCTTGGAAACAATATATTCATTAAATACCCCATCAGCGTTACCTGCAGGGACAACTATTGCAGGAATTGCAGCAGGAAATGTAATTGATAGTTCTCCTGGAGAAGAATTGGTTGTATTGGTAAACTCTCCTGTAGCAGCTGATAATGGCTTCTACATATTTACTATTGACAATACAACGGGAGCTTTTACTTTAGAAACAATCATCAATGATACAGGTTGGGATGCAAATTCTGACTGGACTACTATTACTATTGGTAATTTTGAAGGCGCTACAAAAGATCAAATTTTAGCACACAGAAACTTAGATTCAGAATATAAGTTGCTTACTATCAATGAGACAACTTCGCCATTTACGTTAGAACATACTCAATCAGAATATTTTATTTCTGCGCAAGCAAACAACAATATTTTTGCAAGTGGTAACTTTTGTATAGATGATTTAGATTTTAATGGCACGACTGACATTGGAAATATCAACGATGAATTGATAGTACTCAGAAGAACAGATGCAGGCATGATTATGTATGCGCATACAAGCATTGTAAATGGTTCAACTAGTAGAGCGGCAGCTTCCGCAGAAAGTTCACTTTTTGAAAACCCCAACGAAATAAGCAACGAAATCAAAATTTATCCTAATCCAACAAAAGGAATCTTAACAATTGATGTAACAAATGACATTGCTACTATACATATCAATAATTTACTCGGAGAAACTATAAAAACGCAAATACAAAAGAACACAGTTGATTTATCTTCACTTGCAAAAGGTGTGTATATATTGACTGTAGAATTGACAAACGGAAAAATAATTACTAAAAAAATAATCAAAAACTAAGACAATGGACAAATTACCTAAAATTGGAATCCCAGTATTAATCATCATAATTGTGTCAATTATCGCAATTGCCAAATCAGCAGTTACCATTGATGCGGGACATGCAGCTGTATTATATGAAACCTTAGGAAATGGTGTAGATTCTGAAGAAGAAGCATTACGACCAGGATTTCACTTAATTGCACCTTGGAACAGAGTAATCGACTATGAAACACGTTTACAAGAAGTTCCAGAAACAATGTCAGTATTATCATCCAACGGTTTGGATATTATATTAGATGCTTCTGTGCAGTACATGCCAGATGTAAACAACTTAGGAAGATTACACAACGAAAAAGGAGAAAGCTACCTTACACGTGTGTTACAACCAGCCGTACGTAGTGCTGCAAGAAGTGTAGTAGGACGTTACACTCCAGAACAATTATACTCTAGTAAGCGTGATGCTATCCAAAATGAAATCTTTGAAGAAACAAAGAAAATTGTAGACGATCAGTACATTATCCTAGAAAGAGTATTGATTAGAGACGTAACTTTACCACCGACAATCAAGCAAGCAATTGAGCGTAAATTAAAGCAAGAGCAAGAATCATTAGAATATGAATTTAGACTCGTAACAGCGCAAAAAGAAGCTGAAAAAGTACGTATTGAAGCACAAGGTAAAGCAGATGCAAACAGAATTTTAAGTGCGTCACTAACAGACAAAATTTTGCAAGACAAAGGTATTGAAGCAACGCTAAAAATGTCTGAATCACCAAACAGTAAAGTCATTGTTATTGGTTCTGGAGAAGGCGGATTGCCAATCATTCTTGGAAATCAATAATCTGTAATCAGATCATACAAAATAAAAAAGGGAAACTGGCTTAAAGTTTCCCTTTTTGTTTTGAGTAATTTTAGGTATGGAGGAAGCCACAATTTCATCTAGCTAACCTAAAAACGTTTAAATACTTAATTGCTGTTCAGTAGTATTTATTTTTTGGAACTCAATCGTTTACTAAAATCTGTATCGCCACCTTTCTTCAATACAGTAGCTTGTCCCTTCCAGTCGTCTCGCTCAATGCGCCCTGGAAAAAACGAAATCAATTCGGTTACTGTTTGCATATCTTCTACTGAAAACTTGCTAATTTGGTCAAAAGTATAAATACCAATTGCGTTCAATTTTTCTTCTATAAATGGTCCAACTCCTTTTATGCGTTTTAAATCATCTTTTTGGGAAGCATCTGCTATACCAAAACTGTTAAAATTTAAAGGTGAATTTTCAATATCAACTTCATTTTCGTTGGCGCTACTCACTGCTTTTCCTGATCGTTCACGCGTCTTTACTGCCCGAACACCACGAGAAGGCGTATAATTTGTATTGATAAATTCATCTTTCTTTTTGGACTTTTCAGCAGCAAGTAGTCGCTCATACTTTCGTTTCGAACTCCGCCTGCCAAAAATCCAGCCAATCAAAAAGCACACAAATCCCAGCAGAAATACTACAAAATATTCCCAACCAGAAACAGGTGCTAGATTTTCTAAAAATAAAAATGACATAAAATAAGTTAGTTGGTTAGTTAGTTAAGTTATATGATAATTTGGTTGTTAGTTGTTCGTAATATTAATTTCAATTCTTCTATTCAATCGTCGTCCTTCTATAGTCGCATTGGTTGCAATAGGCGCTGTTTCACCCTTAGAAGAAATCGTCAATTTGTTTGCATCAATTCCTTGAGAAACAAAATAATCCATCACACTCGTGGCGCGTTTTTTTCCAAACCACATATTCGCTTCTGCATCACCGCTACTATCTGTATGACCAATAATCTCTACTTTCTTTGTTGGATTTTTGACTAAATAATTCTTCAATTCAATTGCATAGGCATTCAGTGTATTATCCGGCGAAAATGTCTCTGAGCCAAAACCTGCATACAAAATCTTAGCGGCAATTCCTTTATCAATTGCCTTCATACGTTCTTCCGACATTCTTTGAAACTCGTAGGCAAATCCCTTTGCGTATTGATTATTTTCTGCAAATGCAAAATCTTCACGCTTAGTTTGTAGTATCACGCGATCGGTATTAATTCCAAACGCAGCCAAGCGTTCCCGTATCTTTTCATTACGTGCCAGCGCTACAGCGCCGTCTTCTACTTTGCTAAAAAAAGAAGTAATCACCAATTCATCTTGTTGATTGGTATTTAAATGATCAAAATACACTTGCAATGGATTTGAAGTCGAGTCAATCATAGCGATCGAAGCCGAATTCTTTGTAATTGAAAAAGGTAAAAAAGTAAGTGGTTTTGTAGCAGGTATTTCCTTAACAACCGTAATTGTATCAACTACGACAGCAGCTTTTGGGACTTCACAAAGATTTTTTACATTGCATTCGTAATATCGAATACCAAAGTAAAGCCATGTACAAAAAAGTACAAAGGCAATCAAAAAATGTTTCATAGGTGGGCTGGCTATTAAGACTCTAAAATTAGGAATTCATTTCCGATATCACAATCATTCACGCTAAAAAAATCGGATGAATCGCATATTTTCGGCAAAAAAGCCATAAAGTAGTTTCAACTTTTTGCTTTATTTCAAAGAATATAGATTTTTTGATATAGTAAAGCCTTTTGTATTATAACTGTAGTTACGTTACAGTAAAAATCAAAAATAAGCGCAAAACAAGTCAAATTCAAAGTCAAAAGAAAAGGTTTGTATCACTTCAAAAAAAATAATTTTAAAAAAGACTTGGAGACTATAAAAATTATTAATTACATTTGCAGCAAATAAAAATAAACATGTCTTATATAAAATTACATCATCATCATTTTCATACTTGCCCTCAAGCGAGCTGTTAATGTATTGAAGTAATTTAAAAATATATTAAAAACCCGTTTGAGTACATCAAGCGGGTTTTTTCTTTCCCAATTTTTGTATTCAAGCAAAACAAAAAAAACATGAAAAAGTTACGAATTGCCATTCAAAAATCTGGGCGACTCAACGAAGATTCACTGAAAATCTTAAAAGATTGTGGAATTTCCATCGATAACGGAAAAGACCAACTCAAAGCATCTGCACGAAACTATCCAATGGAAGTGTTCTATCTCAGAAACGGCGACATTCCTCAATACTTACGCGATGGCGTAGTTGACATTGCTATTATCGGAGAAAATGTACTCGTAGAAAAAGGAGAAAACATTGCCATCGCAGAAAAACTAGGATTCTCCAAATGTAGAGTCTCACTTGCCATTCCAAAAGGACAAAGCTATAACTCTGTAAAAGATTTTGAGGGCAAACGCATTGCAACGTCCTATCCAAATACCGTAAAAAACTATCTCAAAGAAAAAGGTGTCACCGCAGACTTACACATCATCAACGGATCTGTGGAAATTGCCCCAAATATCGGACTTGCCGATGCTATTTGCGACATCGTTTCTAGTGGAAGTACACTCTTCAAAAACAATCTCAAAGAGGTAGAAATCATGCTAAAAAGCGAAGCCGTCTTAGCAGTTTCTCCTAAAATAGATGCCGAACGAGAAGCACTATTGCAAAAACTACAATTCAGAATCCAATCCGTACTTACGGCGCGTTCTTCCAAATACATTCTCCTCAATGCACCAAACGATAAAATTGATGCTATCAGTAAAATTTTACCAGTATTAAAAAGTCCAACCGTATTACCACTAGCAGAAGAAGGTTGGAGCTCGCTACACTCTGTCATCAAAAAAGAAGATTTCTGGGACGTTATCGACGAACTCAAAGCCAATGGCGCCGAAGGACTCTTAGTATGTCCAATCGAAAAAATGGTCTTATAATGAAAAAAATATTCAATCCACAACCGAATACTTGGGCCACTATTTTAGAGCGTCCAACGCAAACCGTAGACGATATTGAAGAAACGGTTTCACAAATCTTTTCTGAAGTCCAAAAAAATGGCGATCAGGCAATCAAAAAATACACCTCGTTTTTTGACAATGTTGAACTGGATACTTTAGTTGTCAGTCAAGCTGAAATTGACGCTGCTGCAAATAACGTTTCAGAACAATTAAAAGCGGCCATCGCTATCGCGAAGGCAAATATTACGTCATTTCACGAGGCACAAAAAACCGCTAAAGTAGAGATAGAAACGACTCAGGGCGTACGCTGTTGGCAAGAAAAAAGAGCCATCCAAAAAGTGGGACTCTACATTCCTGGCGGGACGGCGCCGCTGTTCTCAACAATCTTAATGTTGGCAATTCCAGCCACAATTGCAGGTTGTCAAGAAATTGTGTTGTGTACGCCACCAAACAAAGAAGGCAAGGTAAATCCAGCAATATTGTATACAGCACAACAGTGTGGAATTACAAAAATTTATAAAGTAGGTGGCATTCAAGCCGTTGCAGGAATGACGTTCGGAACAGAATCACTATCCAAAGTATACAAAATATTTGGACCAGGAAATCAATTTGTGACAGTTGCGAAGCAATTAGCAACCAAATACGGCGTTGCTATTGACATGCCTGCCGGACCTAGCGAATTACTTGTAGTTGCTGACGAATCTGCAAATGCTGCTTTTGTCGCTTCCGATTTGTTAAGTCAGGCAGAACACGGAACAGACAGTCAAGTAATATTGGTAACGACCTCAGAGGACTTTCTCACGCAAGTGGAACAAGAAATAGACACACAATTACAAGACTTGCCACGAAAAGAAATCGCTACCAAAGCAATAGACAATTCCAAGTTGATTTATGTGGCAAACGATCAAATAGCACTAGATTTAATCAATGAATACGGTCCAGAGCATTTTATTGTTTGCATGAAAGATGAAGAGTTCTACACAACCAACATTCAAAATGCAGGTTCGGTATTTGTGGGCAACTACACGCCAGAAAGTGCAGGCGATTATGCATCGGGCACCAATCACACGTTACCAACAAACGGTTATGCGAAGAATTATTCTGGTGTCAACCTAGCAAGTTTCCAAAAAAGTGTCACGTTCCAGAAAATAACAGCTACAGGGATTCAAAACATAGGAAATGCCATTGAACAAATGGCTGCTGCCGAAGGTTTACAAGCACACAAAAATGCGGTTACTTTACGTCTAAAGAGTCTAAATAATTAACACAATTTGTCACATCGAGCATTATCATAGATACCGAGCGTAGCTCACGAGATGCAACACCAAACACCCGAAAAGATGACCATCGAGAATCTCATCAGAGAAAACATAAAAACACTCAAACCCTATTCCTCCGCAAGAGACGAATACAAAGCTTCTGGTAGCGAAATGGTTTTTTTAGACGCCAACGAAAATCCATATGAAAATGGTGTCAATCGCTATCCCGATCCCAAACAAAAAGATGTAAAAGTAGCCTTGGCAGCTGTCAAAAATTGCAATCCAGCAAACATTGTATTAGGCAACGGAAGCGACGAAATTCTCGATTTGATTTTCAGGGCCTTTTGTGAACCCAAACAAGACAACATCATCACGTTACCACCAACATACGGAATGTACAAAGTGTTGGCGGGCGTAAATGACATCGCAGTCAAAGAAGTGTATCTAACACAAGCGTTTGAACCGAATGTAGATGAAATTTTAAAGGTCGCAGATGAAAACAGCAAAATTTTATTTCTCTGTTCGCCAAACAATCCCACAGGAAATAGTTTCAGTGAAGAAGCTATGGAAACATTACTCAAAAAATTTAAAGGAATCATAGTGATAGACGAAGCATATACAGACTTTTCTAGCCAAAAAAGTTGGTTGAATCGGCTGGAAGAATTTCCAAATCTTATCATTACTCAAACGCTGTCAAAAGCGTATGGTATGGCAGGCATCAGACTTGGAATCTGTTATGCTTCGCTCACTATTGTAGATGTGTTAAATCGTATCAAACCACCATATAACGTGAATTTATTGACGCAGTTTAAAGCATTGGAGCGCATTGAAGATCAAATAAGTGTCCAAAATGAAATTGACAACATTCAAAAAAGCAAAGTACAATTGTCCACTGCATTAAAAGATGTAGCATTTGTAAAAAAAATATATCCATCCGATGCGAATTTTAT
>JBCCLS010000018.1:0-14454 GCA_039026835.1 Bacteroidota bacterium
CTTGAGCGTTTACTTTGCTTGAAAATAAAGCGAAAGTTGCACATAGTAATAAAATAAAAGTAGTTTTTTTCATGTTGATTTGATTTTTGTATTTAGTTCTCTGGTAACTGTTCTTGTATTAAATACGTGCTAAAATTAAGAAAATTACCGGGATGTGCCAATACATTTTGTAAAATAAAAGGCGTATCCGGTGCAGTTCCCGTATATTGAGTGATTCCGTCCATATTTACATCGTGAATATTATAACCTAATACGGCAAAGGTTGGGAAATTTAAAAAGTTTCCTGGCGCATTCAATACTTCACTTAAAATAGCAGGTGCATCCGGATTGGTTCCCGTGTACTGCACAACAGTATCTGCACTCACATTTCCAGCCCACATTCCATACAATCCTGCAGGGACTCCAGATTGTGTTTGCGGATTGGTTCCGTAACTGATCAAATTAGAATCCAACGCAAAGTTTACAGAAACAATGCTGCTCGATAATTGCACCGCACCAATCGTCATAACGCCTAAATGATTTCTGTGTCGAATGGCCACATAATAATCTGCAGGTGGTACATTTAATGTAACTGCTGTAGAAACGCCATCAACGTCTACAACATCTCCATCACGCTGCAACAAAGCCGAACGCGCGAATACTACTTGTGCAGGATTGCTTGGATCGCGCAATTCAATGTATATCCAATCCACAATATCATTATTTTCTTCGCCTATATTCGCATCAAAAACAGTGGCTTCACAAGTCAACGCATCTTGGTATGGAGACGTCGTTGGCAACAAGTTATTTCTGCGTAAATCGTCTCGCATCAATTGCTCTTCTCCTGCATATGGATTGATTGCTGCACCTTGCAAATACACAATTGGGGAAACCGTTGCTGTATTAATAGAAAAATCCGTTACTACCGGAAAATGATCTGAAGCAGTTCCTGTGTCATTTTGTTGTAAATTATAACTTGTCAATCGTGCCGTAGACATCAACTCCGTTTGCAATACAAAAGATTTTTCTGCCGTCAAGGTAAAATCTGAAAATAACATAAAGTCCAATTTTCCAGGAGGAAACACTTGCGAATCAGATCGCCACGTATAATTCATGCGTATATCGGCTTGCAGACAATTTTCTTCTTTCAGTTCAGTATCATCCCAATCTAAAAATCCGCCTTGTCCGTAGGTTGCGGTGTTTTGGATATTTCCTGTTTTTAAAGTTTCCAATTGTTGGGCAGAACCTACCAAGTTTAGATCACCGCCGTATACAAAAGGAGTATTTTCTGGAAGATTGATCAATCCACCAGCTGACTTTGCATCCAACATAAACGCTGCGTATTGATCTACTTGATCTTGGCGCGACGCATCAGCACCACAACAACTCAAATGTGCATTGGTAAAGAGCAAATCCGTATGATAAGTATCATCTGGCAAATCGATCAGCACTGGAAACTGTCGTGTCAAATGATTCCATTCTTGGGTAATTTCCCAACGAGAAACCGTTACTTCACCTCCGTGTTGCGCTACATACCAACCGTTTGGCGTTCCCAAAGGCAACCAAGTATCAAACAATCCTTTTACATACGTTTCGGAAGTATTGTAACTCTCCACAAAACCTACAATATCTGGATTGAGCGATTTAATGATTCGTTCAAATTCATCCAAACGATTTGCTTCCAAAAGTCCATTGAATAAAGTATTGTACACTACAATTCTGATGTGTTCAGCATTGTCTTTTGTGAGATCAATTGGAGTGTATGCTGGCACAGGCGTTTCGTCAAATGTATAACTAAACACACTTCCAATATTCGGAATTCGATCAAAATTTACATCATTTTTGAATAGTATTTTTATGGTAGATGATGTAAATAATGGATTGATGCCATCTGGCAACACGTGACGACCAATGGCAATTTCAAATTCGTCTGAAGTCACTGTAGGTGCTACACGTACTTTTAAATCAGACATGCTTACTTGCGAGTACGGCGTTACATTGTAATGCGCAAACAAACGCGTAAAAAGCAAACCAAGTTCAGAACCGTAGCCTTGCTGAATATCAAAACCAGTATTGGAATCATTATCCGTATCCAAAAAAAGCCCCAACTCTTGAAGAATGGTATTGTCATCAGTAATATCAAATTCCTGATTGGCTTTAATTCGTATAAACAAAAATTCATCGTCATTGGTCACCTGAATTTCTAACAAATCAATTCCTGAAATACTTTCGTTTGTGTCTGTATATGTCGTTAAACCTGCATGCCAATCGTCAAAAACTCCATCGATAGTAATGGCAGCAGACTGAGAATTAACAAGTTGAAAACTGAACAGAAAAAATGCAAAAAAGTATTTTAATTTCATAGGGAAAGAGATGAATTATTCATTGAACGCAAATATAAAATTTACTCTGCGTACTTACTCACCGCAGCCTTTAATTTTTTTCGAATGCGCTTGCGTAATAATCGTGGCGCTAACACTTCAATACTATCTCCAAAACCGAGAATCAACCGTTCCAATTCAAAGTTGATATGTACTTGCAATTGTATTGTAATGCTTCCGTCTTCGTGTGCTCCAATGATTTCCTGCGTGTTGTGAAATGGTTTTGTAGTGACATACGGCGCGTTGCTACGATCTATTTTTAAAACAATTCGCTGAATGTGTTTTTCAGCCAATACCGTCACGCCAATTGTATTCTTGTAATAGTTATCTCCATTAAAATTTTCATTTCGGTATGGAATGTCCAAATCATAATCCACATTGATAATTCGGTCTAATGCTAAAGTGATAATGTCAGGTTTTTTACCTATCACGCCCACTAAAAACCAACGATTGTTGTATTCTTTCAAAATAAACGGATGAAACACAATTTCGGAAGCATGACGCGCTTTGAATGAACGATACGTCAAGCGCAACACAATTTTCTTTAGAATGGCTTGATAGAGTAAATCCAAATGTTGTAAGCCTTTTAGGTTTTCATTTTTGTCTAAATGAATAATCGCAGATTGATGTGTTTTTTCCGTGTAGACTTTATCTTCCAAACGTTGAATGATGCCGCCCAATTCTGAAAATAATGAGAAATCTTTGAACTGTTTCAGCATTTCTACCGTTTCCGAAAGTACATTCATATCATTTTCCGTTAACGGAATGTCTGTGATGGAATAATCTTCGTCTTCATATTTATAGTACTTACGATCGTACACCACAATCGGCGCGTTATATCCCAATTTATCACTACGCATCATTTGAATATCGAGTTGTACTGTACGACGACTCACATTAACTTCGCGTCCTTCATATTCGTGTAAAGTGTCCGAACAGGCTTCAATCAAATCATTTAAAGTCCATTGACGATACTTATTTTGCAAGCATTTGTCGATGGTTTTATACCGAATCAGAGCGTTTTTATTAATTGCCATTTTCTTGTCTTTGGCGTGAAAATAACAAAAAAATCACTACTACGTAAAAAGATTGCGTAGTTAAATAACATTCTTTGCACAAGTTCTTTACATAGTAATTGTGCGTCGGCTTTCATCTGTCAACAGAAAATACGATTTCGCATTCCTGCGAGATCAATCAAACAAATTAAATTTTAAAAAAGATGAAAACAACAAACAAAATCCTAGTAGTAGACCTAGAAGCTACTTGCTGGGAACAAGATGGTGAATACCAACGAACTCACAGCGAGATCATCGAAATTGGTATTTGCGAATTGGATACCCTTACGGGAGAAATTTCCAATCCACGCGGAATTCTTGTAATTCCCGAACGTTCCGAAATCAGTCGATTTTGCACACAACTCACCTCAATCACACCGGAAATGGTAGCGCAAGATGGCGTTTCTTTTGAAGATGCGGTTGATATACTTTTTGACGAATACGATGCGTCTGCATACACATGGGCGAGTTACGGTGCGTATGATCGTAACAAAATGATTGAAACCTGCAGAGAAAAAAATGTTGATTTCCCATTTGGATATCAGCATATCAACGTCAAAGAAGAGTATAGGCGTTGCAATCGAATGCGACGTGGTATCGGAATGGAACGCGCATTAAAATACCTCCGAATTCCTTTAGAAGGAAGACATCACCGAGGTGTAGACGATGCCCAAAACACCGCAAAAATCTTACATTGGTGTTTAAACAATCAGTAAGATACATTTGATTAGCCACTTGGCTAATTTTTTTTGCGCATACATAACGTATAATTATATAACTCTTACAACTCACTCTATTAAGAATATGATATATACCCTTGAAAAAGCCATACTAATCACAGCACAACTCCGAAAATTTACGCATAGTTATGACTACATGTTGGCTGGACAATTTGCAAACATTGACTTTTGGATCAATGAAGTTGTCGTTGCCATAAAAGCGATTGATGAACACAATGCAAGATTCAATAAAATGTATGATGCACAAAGGAGTTGGATTGAAACGTATGACACAAGAGTTCCTGACTATTGTCCTATCTGTAATGGAATTTGCGAACTAAGCACAGAACATTATGTACATCCTGAATTACCAAAACGAAGATCCAACATGGAAAAGAAAGAAACACGAAAAGAATTGGTAGATGCTGCTTATTTCTTTCTAATTCGTTGTTTCAAGACAGGATTAATTGATACGGAAAAACTTACTGATTTTTGTGATACAATTGAAACAGGTATAGATCCTTATGATTTGAAAAAATGAAACAAACAATTAAAAATTTATTGCAGCAAAAGCATCTTCTGATTGTTGGGAACACAGAAATCGAAAGACGAAATTTCATTAGTAAAATAATTCAGAATGTGAATTTAGAAACCTTTCGTTTTCCTTCAAAAATGAAAACATTTGATGAGTATTATGACTTCGTGAAAAAGAAACAACTTTACAGACCGTGGTATGAAGCTAAAAAATATAATAGCAATCAAATTTTAGAATTTCATTACGATTGGATTTCACAAAACAACTCACTTTTTATAATTGAAGAATTTGAATACATGGAAGAAACCTGGAGAATAGAATTGCTACGAATATTCATCAATGAAAATGAATCCCATAAAAAAAATGAGAAAAAGATTCATTTAATTATTTCTCAACAGGAAGAAGACGGACTTATCAATAAACTTTCAGAAGTCATTCATTATAGAGAAAAAGAAAGAAGAATACGAACACAAGTAGTAGAGCAAAATCTTAAAATTATAGATCTCTCTGAATAAAAAACCTCACTACGTAAAAAGATTGCGCAGTTTGTAGCTTCTTTTGCAAAAGTTCATTAAAATACTTTTGAAATCAAATTTTGAAAGATATGTGTGTCAATAGTGGCGCATATAACTTTTAAAAAACTACAATTATGAATTGGAAAATTCAAAAACTACTCGATGGCGAAACCATCATTTCAAAAGAACCCGGTAATTCTATGTTGCCCATTTTAAAATCAAAGCAACCTGTAAAGTTGCAACCTATTTCTTGGGAAGATTGTGAAGTTGGTGACATCGTTTTTTGTAAAGTGCGCGGAAATGTTTTTACACATTTGGTGAAAGGAAAAAACGAAAGACGCGGATTATTAATTGGAAATAATCACGGGAAAATTAACGGATGGACCAAAAATGTATATGGCAAAGTAATTGAAATATTACCGATGTCATAGACATTCTTCACAGAAAAATATATATATAGTCATACTATATTTTGTTTTTAAAAGCGAAACACTAACTTAATAAAATAAAGCATAAAAAGTTTTATATTCAATATTTACAATCACATATCATTCAAAAAGAAAGAGAAAAAATAACTAAGCAAAATAATTGCTCACTACTGTAAAACATTTGTGATGGAATTATCAATAACGTCATTACACAATGACAACTTTTTTACACTCCGCTGAACGGAGAAGTCAGCGGAGTTCATTAAAAAATTAGTATCATGAAGGATCCTATTCAAATCAACGGAAACACATTAATCAACTTAGGTTTTAAACCTAAAAAATGGTTTAAAGAAGCAATTGCACATATCAATGCGCAACAATTATCACCCGATGAAATGCTTGCGTATTTGGAACAGTTCAAACTTGATCCTGAAATAGAATTACACGAAAATCCAATTGCATTTGTCATCAATATAGAAGCTGAAAATGAGGTAGAAACAAAAAATGTCAATGATGTCATCAATACAATGAATACATTGATGAAAACACCCACATTGGTTAATGGAGCTGTTATGCCAGACGCTTGTCCAACAGGTGCAAATGGTGTGATTCCTGTCGGTGGTGTTGCGGTTGCCAAAAATGCCATTCATCCAGGAATGCATAGTGCAGATATTTGTTGTTCAGTGATGTTAACCGATTTTGGAGATGCAAATCCGAAAGACGTATTAGATGCAGCGCATAGTGTCACACATTTTGGTCCTGGCGGAAGATCGAGAGAACACCAATTCCGTTTTCCGATGGATTTATTAGCTGAAATTGAAGCGAATTACTTTTTAAATGATCAAAAGTGCATTTCAGCAGCACGTTCACATTTGGGAACGCAAGGTGATGGAAACCATTTCTTGTTTGTGGGAACCTCTAAAAAAACAGGAAATACTATGATGGTGACACACCACGGAAGTAGAGGTTTTGGTGCGAATTTGTTTAAAAAAGGAATGAAAGTCGCGGAACAATTCCGAAAAGAATTATCGCCACAAACTCTGAAACAAAATGCATGGATTCCTTTTAAAACAGAAGAAGGACAAAGCTACTGGGAAGCTTTGCAAATTGTACGTAAGTGGACCAAGAAAAATCATGAAGTCATTCACGATGCTACTTTGGAAAAACTAGGAATTGAAAAAGAAGATCGATACTGGAACGAGCATAACTTTGTCTTTAAAGATGGAGATTTATTCTACCATGCCAAAGGTGCTACGCCACTAGATGAAAAGTTTATGCCAGACATCACAGGACCGAGATTAATTCCGTTAAACATGTCAGAGCCTGTGTTGATTGTAGAGGGAAAAACAACCGAATACAACTTAGGTTTTGCGCCACACGGAGCAGGAAGAAATGTCAGCAGAACGCAGCACAGAAAAAGCAAAACGGGAACCATTCAGGAAATCTTTGAAGAAGAAACTAAAGGGTTGGATGTACGTTTCTTTTCTAATGAAATTGACATCACCGAATTGCCGTCTGCCTACAAAAATGCAGCATCCGTTAGAGATCAAATGGAACAATTTGGTTTGGGAGAAGTCATTGATGAAGTAATGCCGTATGGTTGTATTATGGCAGGTGATGTTTCTAAAAATGCACCTTGGAAACGTAGAAGAAAGAGAAAATAAACTACATTATCAAAAATTATCTTGAAAATCAAAAGAAAACTATTATTTCTAAACTGTTTTTTTTAGATAATTTTTGACTTTTTTGATCATGAAAACAAATCTAAACATAACAACAAAAAATCTATATCAAGTATTCAAAAATTATACGATTGTAGGTAATCTAAGAACCCGAAGCTCTGATTATGAAGTTACGGATTCTGATATACACGAATTGTTATCAAAAGAGATGCATTTGTTGACAGAAGATGAAATTGGAAATTTTATGCGTTCAGGAATAACAACATTTGGCGATGTAACAGACTTCAAGCATTTTTTACCGAGAATCTTAGAATTGATGCAATTTGATGACGGTAATTTTACGAAAGATTTTATCCTATTTGAAAAATTAAACCATGCAAAATGGCAATCTTGGGACGACATAGAAATTAAAGCAATGCAAGATTATTTTGTGGCATTATGGACAAAAACGATCAACGATAGCAATGCGACTTTTGCTAAAATAGAAGCTGTCTTAATGCTAATAACAACATATCTTGGTTGGGACAAAACTTTTGCAATTTGGGAAAAATCAGAAAACCTGCAATGGATTCACTATGCTGTAGACATAACACTTGAAAGTCGTTTATATTCTATTGATACAACAGTAAAAGATAAATTACTACATTGGTTTTCAACAGAAAAAATACTATCCAAAATTGAGAATGCATTTTTTCAAACAAAAGACACACTAGAAGCTAATAGAATTTCAATTGCACATACAATACTCAAAGAAAATGGCAACTAGAAGCAGAGGAAAAGAAGGAAGCGACGATCGTTTGTTTGGCGATCCAAAAATGCAACATAAAATGCGAGAAGCAATCAAAGATCTATCGTATTTATTGAGCAGAGGATTCGCTGATAAATCGTCATTGCCATTAGTAGGAAATCGCTATAGACTGAATACTCGCCAACAATGTGCCGTACAAGGAATGAGTGAAGCAACACACAAACTCGAAAAACGCGCAGCAAGTTGTTTATTTCCTCATCAACTAGAAGAAAAAGAAGTTATGATTGATGGTTTTAATGTATTGATTATGCTCGAAAGTGCGTTGTCAGGCGCCTTTCTTTTCGAAGGTTTAGATGATTGCTATCGCGATTTATCAAGCGTACATGGAACCTATAAAAAAGTCAAGCAAACCCCGGAAGCCATTCAACTCATTGCTGATTTTTTACAAGAAACCAAGGTCCAAAAAGCAACGTGGGTTTTTGACAAACCTGTTTCCAATAGTGGACGATTAAAAACCATACTACGAGAATTTGCAACGGAAAATAATTATAATTGGGACATCATTTTAGACAATAATCCTGACAAACTGATCGCGCAAAGCAATAAAATTGCCATCAGTTCAGATGCTTGGGTGTTGGACAATTCCAAATCTTGGTGTAATATGGTGCGGCACATTGTAAACCATCACATTCCACAAAAAAATGTAGTGGAATCACGAACGTTATGCTAAACCCTGTGCTGAACGATTTAATATCAATTCAGCATCTCAAACAAAAACTTAAAAAATGAATTATACAGATAAAATCATTATTGTAGACTTAGAAGCCACCTGCTGGAATGGTAAAATTCCTGACGGACAAGTCAATGAAATTATAGAAATTGGCATTTGTGTCTTGAATACAGCAACTGGTGAAATTTCACAAAATGAAGGAATCATTATTCAACCAACACGTTCCAAAGTCAGTGAGTTTTGTATGGAACTCACTACAATTACTCAAGAACTTGTAGATACAGAAGGAATCTCATTTGAAGAAGCGTGTACTAAACTTCGTGTGGAATACAATCCGAAGCAATATACGTGGGCGAGTTACGGTCAATACGATCTAAACATGCTGAAACGGCAGTGCAAACTGCGAAATGTGGAATATCCTATGAGTCATGAGCACATCAATGTCAAAACTACATTTTCAGCCGTAAAAGGATTAAATAAAAAAGTAGGAATGAAAGGCGCGTTACACATCCTCAATATTCCACTAGATGGAACACATCATCGCGGGGTTGACGATGCACGAAATATTGCTAAAATCTTGGATTGGTGTTTAAAAAATCAACCAAAAGAATAACTGCGCAAAAATACTGCGTAATTAAAGTACATCTTTGAACTCATAAATATAAAAATCATGCAAACTAAAAAAGGCACGCTGTATTAGGTTTTAACAAAAACGTAATACAAAATGAAAACGCAAAAGAACAAGAAATTTTACAATTTCAAAGAAGTTCACAAACGCAAAAAAAGAACACGAGCTGCAAAAATTTGCTGGAAAAGCAATACTTGGGAATATCGAAGATATTTACGTCAACAATACCGAACCCAATGCAAAGTCATTCTCAGAAAACAGCTTGAAGGACAAGAAATAGAATTTCCACTATATCGAAAAACACTTTGGTGGGAATGGTAAAAGCTTTAAAAATGAAAACGAAAATACTAGAGAAACTCAACGAAATAGCACTTGATAAAAATATCGAAATCCTATTTGCAGTCGAATCAGGAAGCAGAGCTTGGGGCTTTGCTTCTCCCGATTCGGATTATGATATTCGTTTTGTCTACAAACACAAAACAGAATGGTATCTGAATCTTTGGGAACAAAAAGATACGATTCAGTTTATGACAGAAGACGATTTAGATGGTTCAGGTTGGGACGTCCGAAAAGCATTGAAATTACTTGCAAAATCGAATGCTTCTCTGTTGGGTTGGCTCTTCTCTCCTATCGTTTACAAAAGTTCAGGAACACTGTTAGAAGAAATGAAAACAGTAGCTGAGAACAACTTTAATCCAGTGGCAGGTTTCTTTCATTATCACAGTATGAACAAAAATTTTGAAGAAACGCTAGGATCTGATCAAATGACGTTAAAGAGCTATTTCTATGCGATTCGAACTGCTTTATGTGCAAATTGGATTTATAAAAAAGGAACCATTCCACCAGTAGCTTTTCGTGAATTATATCCACTTTTAGACAACGATTATTGTGCGCTTTTAGATAAATTAATTCTGCTTAAAAGCAAACACATCGAAAAAAGTGATGCGCCAGTTGACAAACATTTGATTGATTTGGTAAAAAAGATGGTGGCTGAAAATAATACCATCAAAAACGAGCTAAAAAATAGCAAACCAACTCCTGAAGATTTTAATAGTTTGTTTATAAAAACAATATCATGACCCTCGAAACACTGAAAAAATCAGGACATATCATATTTGAATGTATTAGCGGAAGTCGCGCGTATGGATTGGATACGCCGACTTCCGATACTGATATTCGTGGTGTTTTTATATTGCCAAAAGCAATGTATTATTCATTGGATTATATTGGTCAAATTAACAATGAAACCAATGATATTGTATATTATGAACTGCAAAAGTTCATAGAATTGTGCGCCAAAAACAATCCAAACATCTTAGAGTTACTAAATGTTTCAGAGGATTGTATTTTATACAAAAATCCATTATTTGACAACATCAAACTTGAAATCTTTCTATCCAAACAATGCGAAAAATCATTCGCAAATTATGCGTTTACACAAATAAAAAAAGCACGTGGATTGGAGAAGAAAATCGTCAATCCGATGGAAAAAGAACGTAAATCTGTACTCGACTTTTGTTTTGTATATGAAAAAGGGAATTCTATTCCTTTAAAAAGCTTTCTAGCAAATAAGGACATTCAACAAGAACATTGCGGCATCTCAAACATTCCGCATTTGAAAGATTGTCATAACTTATATTACAACAAAAACATTCCTTACAAAGGAATTATAAAAAGTGAATTGGCGAATGAATTGGCATTAAGCAGCATCCCAAAAGGAGAAAAAACAATTGGCATGTTATTTTTTAACAAAGATGGTTATTCTAGCTATTGTAAAAAATACAAGGAATATTGGAGTTGGGTTGAAAAACGCAATGAAGAACGTTACAAAACCACAATCTCACATGGAAAAAATTACGACTCTAAAAATATGATGCATACTTTTAGATTGCTCCGCATGGCAAAAGAAATTGCCACAGAAAACACCATTCAATTAAAACGCACAGATCGTGATTTCTTGTTAGATGTAAAGTATGGAAAATTTGAATATGATGAACTCGTCACTTGGGCAACAGCATTAAAAACAGATTTAGAAAACTTATACCAAAAATCTAAATTACCCGAACGTCCAAACTTAGAAACTATCAATAATTTACTCGTTAACATTAGAACCAATTTTTACAGTCAAAACCCGTGAATGATTTACTAAACATAGCATACTCTTGTAAAAGCTACTTTTCAGATGATTGGAAAGCAACATACAGCGCGTTTTTACAGCACGAACATTTGTCTGTACTAGCGCGCAATCTGTGGGCTTTATATGAAAATGATACGGAGCAATTTCACGGGAAACCTAATTTTGAAGAGGAAATTATTCCAAATATTAAAGATGCATTTCGTAACTTCAAAGAACAATTCAAAGTCTTAAAAAAGTATCATTTTGAAGCAAATAAATTGACGCGTAAAGCTTTTGCCACTGCCGTAGAATCAACAAATTTTGAACACATCTTGATACTTTCTGGACAGCGATTGACGGCAGCGAGTATTCAAGACGAAAATGGAATTCCGCCATTGCAACACGAATTGATCAAACATAGTTTTGAAGCACATAATGATCAAATTTCTAAAGCGGTGCGTGCTTGGGAAAAACATGCGCAACGCTCTACGGAAAGTTTCTGGGGGAAAGTGAAAGGAAGTTCGCAAGAAAAAGAACAAAACGTGCAAAAATTGGTCAAACACATTTTAAAACACAAAACTTGGTGGAATGTATTTACACATTACAAGCACGAAATTGTATACGAAGTACGTATTGCGAGCGGACACGGAATCCGCTGGAAAAAAGATACGTTGGAACTCATTGGATTTTTAGAACCATTTCATGAACATGAATAACAAAACTGCTATTTTTATAAAGAAAGCTGTTACTAGACTAAAGCTTTAGTAATAAAGTAGACTCTGATTTTCATCGGAGTTAGTTCAACTTACAAGTTTTGAGTGCGCCTTTTTGGCTTCTAAAAATTGAGTTTCACTAAAATTATACTCATGAAAAATAACGAACATACATATAATTTTTCAACACAAGAATGGGAAACCTGCTTGAAGGTATTGCATGCGCTCAAGAAAAATCCTTTGGAAAATCCAGACAATCAACAATTTGGAACGCTCATTACCAAAATTCATGCAACAGCAAAAAAAGCAAATCGAAAACAAAGCTATTCGGCTAAAAAACAAGAAGATTTACACACTACATTGAACAGTGAAATTTCTAAAAATGCTTTAGAAAATACAACAGTCTACACGGATGCTGAACAAAAAGCGCAATCCTATACCAAACTGAATGTTCCTAAAAATTGCTACGCTTGCAATGCTTCCTATACACTCGCGCATTCATTTTACAATCGCTTATGTCCAAATTGCGCTGAACTCAACTATACCAATCGTTTCAAAACACTAGACTTATCTGGTAGAAACGTCATCCTCACCGGCGGTCGTATCAAAATTGGCTATGCAACGGCGCTAAAAATACTTCGTTCCAAAGCACATCTTACCGTGACCACACGTTTTCCAGCAACAGCTTTAACTCAATTTCGTCAAGAAAAAGATTATGCTGATTGGGCAAACGATTTAGTAGTTTACGGATTGGACTTACGAAATTTAAAATCGGTTGAAAATTTCATTTACTACTATAAAAACACGCATAAAACGCTCGATATTCTTATCAATAATGCAGCGCAAACCATAAAATATACCGATCAATATTACACACCGATCATCACCAAAGAAGAAGAATTACAACTTTTATTTTCTGGGCAGAATAATCTCATTGCGAATGAAACGCCTGTTGCCAATATGCAATTGTTGGAAACGCATGTTGAGCAAAGTCACTTGGCACTCAATCGTTTTGGACAACCTATTGACAACCGAACTAAAAACAGCTGGAATGCAACATTATCAGAAATCTCCATGCAGGAATTGATTGAAGTAAACCTTATCAATCAAATTTCTCCTTATTTTTTGATTAAAGAATTATTGTCTTTGTTGAAAAACTCAAGCTTTCCTAAAAGGCACATTATCAACGTGACTTCATCGGAAGGACAATTTAGTTATATCAACAAAACCTTCTTTCATCCGCACACCAATATGACCAAAGCGGCTTTAAACATGATGA
Source organism: Bacteroidota bacterium (assembly GCA_039026835.1). Classification (GTDB taxonomy): domain Bacteria; phylum Bacteroidota; class Bacteroidia; order Flavobacteriales; family Flavobacteriaceae; genus Kordia. The sequence goes on from JBCCLS010000018.1 coordinate 13,509, forward strand.
CGCGAACTTCGGCAGCAGAATTTGAAAAAGATTACATTTACATGAATGCGGTAGATGTAGGTTGGGTTTCAACAGGTGCGAAAGAAACATTACGCAAAAAACAATTCGAAAAAGGATACATTCCACCATTAGATCCAGTGGATGGTGCTTCACGCATCATACATCCTATTTATGAAAATGAACAAAACAATACTATATTTACAGGAAAGTTATTAAAAAATTACGCTGTAGAAGATTGGTAAAGCTCTTAAAAGAGTGATACAAACAAAATATTTCAATACGTAAAGGTTGATGGTTTAATGGAAGAACACCAGGCCTCATATCCGGAGGTACGAGTTCGAGTCTCGTTCAGCCTTTACACCGAAAACGGCAGCGGTAGTAGTTCAACAGGAAGAGCACCTGACCGTCAATCAGGATGTGCGGGTTCGAGTCTCGCCTACCGTTGCTTATTTTACAAACTCTTTATAATCAGTTTAAATAACTATTCAAATTTGGAAGAAACACTATAAAAATCACATATTTGCATCACTAATGACAAGATATTATTTACATATAGCCTCTATTTGCCTGAAAAGTCAGGACAGAAATCGCGGGATGGTTGAACCATTTTGGCGAGATAAGACGCTTTATGTAGATTTTTAAGAGTGAAATACACTATGAAATAACACACAAATTATACAATCAGTAAAGCGTCCAAGGAATTGGGCGCTTTTTTTATGAAAAAAATTAAAAAAATGTTCGTCGCATAATCAAATAGAAAATAATAAGCATTGAAACAAGAAGCAATTGAGAGACAGACAGTTGTCAAAAAGTTCAATATCCGTTACATAACGGACAGGGTTTTCTATATCTAAATTTAAACATAACCAACTGATTATCAATAAAATAAATTCAAAAAATACTTGCATATTCAAAAAATCGTTTTCATATTTGCAACGTCAAAAAC
>JBCCLS010000019.1:0-14015 GCA_039026835.1 Bacteroidota bacterium
ATTAAATTTTTTGTTTTTCAAAGTTGGCTAAAGTAATGAAAACATCATACCAAAAAAACTTACGAGTCGAAAATTAACGTTTTTAACGTACTTTTTTTATGAAAAATTCATATTGAGTTGCTTGACAATGAATTATCTAGCATTTAATAAAAAAAATTCTTGAAAATTAAAAAAATAGCTACGTTGTATGGCTTATTCTTTCAAACTTCCTGTTAAACTTTTTAACCGTATGGTTGTTGCAATCAGTTTAAGCTTCAGATCTGTGATGGCAATTTTGGCATTGAGCAAAGCCGTTTGTGTCTCACGCAAATCCAATGTTGTGGCTTGTCCGTTGTAATACTGTTCTTCAGTTCTTCGAAATGTTTCTTCAAAAGTATTCAAGTTTGTTTCCTCACGCACCAACTGTTGCTTCAACGTCGTAATGGTTTGTACGGTTTGATTGGTTTGCGTCAATACTTGACTTTTCACATCTTTGATACGAAGTTCTTCACGTTCCAATTGAATTTTGGCGTTGGCAAGCGTTCTCTTCGTAGTATTTCCATTAAAAATGTTGAAACGAACACGAGCACCAACAGTAAATCCCAAATTTTGTGTTTCAGCTAGTTGTTGCAAATCGTTTCGCTGCTCAAAATATCCGTAATTTGCAAAGAAATTTACTTTTGGTAAATACGCAGATTTTGCCAAATCAATTTGATGGTTTGCGGCTGTAATTCCTTTTTGTGCGAGCTTTAGTTCAATATTATTAGCTTGTACTTGTGCAGTAATAGCGTCCATTGTCTCCATTTCTGGAATCAGATAATTCACATTGACACGATATAGTGCTTTGGTTTCCTTTCCAATAAATTGGTTGAGGTCTTTGATTAAATTTTGCTTGGCGAGTACCACATCGTCTAAAACACTTTTTTCTTTGTTTAAATCAGTTTGCGCGCGCAACACATCCAATCCAGTAGCTTGTCCAAACTGCTTCCGATCGTTGATTTTGTCTAAACGTTTTTGGGTAATATTGATCGATTCCTGAATAAGTTCCTCACGACTTTGTAATTTGGCAATCTCTGTGAAAATTTCTGTAATTGCGACTACTGTTGCATTGATGACAGCTTCCTCTTGTAAACCAGCAATGGTACTTTGGTTTTGTAACAGTTTGAAACGATACTTTCCTGCAAAACCACCCAACAACGAATAATCTGCTTGTATTACCGCGCTGTAGGTTTCGTTTTCTACACCATTTTCATCAAATGAAATGGTAGGCGGTTGCGGTTGAAACGTACGAATTGTTGTTTCATTTTGATTGTTGCTGTATTGTGCCGCTCCTATCAAATTGACAGTTGGCAATAAGCCTGCATTGCCTTGATACACATTATTTACTGCAATGTCAGTTTCTTTGGCTACAATTTGCAAATTGGTATTATTTTGCAATCCCATCGCAATGGCATCTTCTAGGGTTACAATTTCTTGTGGTTTTTCTTGTGCATAGAATACTTGAACACTCAACACACACAATAGCATTAAAGTTTGTTTATAAAATTTCATAACCATAATTTTTTAGGATAAAACATTCTGACGTTCGCGCAATTCAATATCAATTGTAGTGGCAGTCGCTTCTTTTCGCCCGCGTAGTTTTTTGTGATAAAACAGTTTTATCGCATTAATAATCGTCAAGACAGAAGGCAAAAAGATCAAGGTTAAAATGGTTCCAAAGATCAAACCGTAGGCAATAGCAATGGCTGTAGGTTTGAGGAATTGCGCACTTACAGAATTGTTCAATAGCAATGGAGCCAATCCAAAAACCGTTGTAATTGTGGTCAGGATGATGGGGCGAAATCTGGAAATTGCTGCTTCTTGTAAGGCTTCTTTGGCTTGTTTTCCCGTTTTGATTAAATCGTTATAGGTTGAAATTAATACGAGACCATTATTAATTAAAATTCCCCAAAGTGCAATCATTCCCAAAATAGAAAAAATACTCACGGGCACATTGTGAATAAAAGATCCCCAAGCAACACCGACAAACGCAAATGGTAACATGGATAAAATGGTGATGGTTTTTCCAAATGAACGGTAATTAAACAGTACAATGGCGATGATTAAAATAAACACAATTGTAGACGGTCCAGAGCTACTTTCTTGCGTTTCGCCACTCAGTCTTGCTTCTCCTTCTAGCGTATAGCGTAAATTGGGATATTTGGTTTTGATTTCTTTTAAAATAGTCGCTTCAGCTTCTGCTAATACTGCCGGAACGGAAGTTAACAAATCGGCTACATCCGCTTCCACACGAACTTCGCGAATTCCATTTTGATGGTTGATTTCACGGACACCTTCTTTTTGTGTAAATGTGGCAATTTCGCCAATAGGATACGACGCACCAGTTGGTGTGATAAAACGTGCATTTTTGAGCTGTTCCAAGCGTTTTCTGTCTGCTTCATCATAGCGAAGCCAAACTTTTACTTCTTCATCGCCACGTTGTAAACTTTGTGCTTCAAGTCCAAAAAAGCCTTTTCGAATTTGGTTGAATACTTGTCCTTCCGACAATCCTAAAAAACGTGCTTTTTCAGTCAACTGCATCTCCAATTCAGGCATTCCAATTTTATCGGTATCGGTTACATCTTTCAGATCGTCTCGTTGTTGTAGATAGTTTCGCAACATATTTTTGGCATCGCGTACTTCTTCAAAATTACTTCCTAATAAGGCAATCGACACAGGTTTCCCAAATACAGCAATGCTTCCATACGACACATTGGTCGCTTCAGGAATGTCGCCTACTTCGTTGCGAATGGCATCTGCAATTTCAAAACTCAGGATGCCGCGTCGATCGCCTTCCATCATATAAATATTAATTAATCCTTCATCAGAATTCGGACCTACAACGCGTTCAGCATATTTAATAATAGCTTCGCCATCTTCTCGTTGCGATGTATAGTCCTGATTGACTTTCCAAATAGCATTTTCTATGCGAATCAATTTTTCATTTGTAATCGCTTCGTCAGTTCCTAATGGCAGTTCAATTTTTGCCGTAATCACATCTTGATCAATGGTAGGAAAGAAAGTTCCTTTAATCACGCCCGCGCCCATCGCAGCAATAGTTCCAATCATAAAAAGTAACACCAATACAACACCTGCTACAGGAATTTTTACAAAAAAGCGAATGATTTTGGTGTAGATTTTATCACGAACCCACACTAGTGAATTGTTTGTTTTTTGAGTCAATTTCCACGGTTTGTCAGCTTTGGTCAATGCTTTGGAACGCGCAATGTGAATTGGAAGAATGAAAATCGTTTCCATCAAGGCAATGAAAAGTGTAGCGCACACGACAAAAGAAATATCTGAAAAGTAATCGCCCAATTGTCCATCCAAAAAGAAAAAGAGCGAAAATGCCAAAGCAGTGGTTGCTAGCGAAGCAATGATTGCAGGAATGACCTCAATAGTTCCTTTCACGGCAGCAGTCAAGGCGCTTGCGCCATCGGTGTATTTTTGGTAGATATTTTCTGCCACCACGACACCATCATCTACAATGACACCGAGCACGACAATCATTCCAAATAAGGAAACCTGATTGATCGTTAAATCGTAAAAGTTTGATAGAATAAACATGCCCAACAATGCTACAGGAATTTTGAACGCGACCCAAAATGCCACACGCGGATTTAAGAACAATCCAAGAATGATTAATACCAACAAAATACCTTGCCAAGCGTTGTTTTGTAAGGTTCCAATGGCATCGTTGAGCGAAATACTTTTGTCTTCAATAACGGTTGCATTGATGCCTTCATGCGTTGCGTTGAATGTGTTTAAATAATTGGCAACATAATCAGCATTCTCCAAAATATCTTCTTCTGCACGTGAAAATACTTTGACAATGACCGCTTTTTCGCCGTTGATAAATGTTCGATCAGGTTTGTCCGCAAAACGATCGGTAATGGTTGCAACATCGTTTAATCGAATAATTTTCCCATCAGGCGTGGTTTTTACGACAATATTTTTGAGTCCTTGAGCGGAGTAGGAGCGATTGTCCAATCGCAAGAGAATGTTTTCATTTCCAGTTTTTAATTTTCCACCAGAAGCTTTGATATTTTCGCGTTGGATAGCTCCACTGACTTCATCAAAAGTAATTTCAAAAGTACGCAAGTCAATTTCACGAAAGCTCACTTCAATTTCTTCTTCGGGAAAACCTGAGATAAATATTTGAGATAATTGTGGCGAAAATAGCAGTTCATCTTTGATGTTTTTGGCATAATCTTTCAATTCGCGCACACTTTCACTGCCTGAAATCGCAATGGTCATGGTATAATTGAGAATTTCCTCCTTGACAATTGTCGGACTTTCGACAGCTTTTGGAAATGTGGTAATTCTGTCTACGGCGTTGGTTACATCTTGCAATACTTCATTGGGATCGGCATCGTCTAAAATTTCAACTTTGACATTGGCAAAACTTTCTTTTGCAGTAGAAGTTACGCGTCGTACACCTTTTAATCCATCGAGATTATCTTCAATTTTGTTTACGACATCTACTTCCAATTCTTGGGGAGAAGCACCGCGATATACTACATTTACATTGATAAAACTCACAGGTTCGCTCGGTAAAAAATTGGAACGCATCGTGCTCACAGTCAGTAATCCGAGTACAATAATCAATCCCACGAAAATATCGGTTAACATTGGCTTTTGCGCCAAATAGGTAATTAGCTTTTTCATCTTATTTGGTAATTTTTAGTCCAGCAATTGGATTTTGAAATTGTGTGAGTACGAGTTGTACATTGTCTTTTAATCCATGCACAGTTGATTGTGTAGTTCCAGCATTCAACACAGCGATTTCTTGCTTTTTGATGACATCTTCTTGCAGCACATACACCGTTTGATCTCTGTTAATAGCACTGTTGGGAATGTTCACGGCATTTTTAAACACACTGGAAATCACTTTACCTTCTAAATACATACCGCTTCGCAATGCCGCATCTTTTACATTCAGAAATACAGGAATGTTTTGTGTGTTGGTGTCCACAATATTGTTAATGCGCGTAACCGTAGCCATAAAAACATTATCTAAACCCTTGCTTTGGAAAGGTATTTTTTGTCCGATTTTGAGTGTGGACGCCAATTCTATGGACACTGCAGATTCTATTTCATATTGATTGTCACTGATAAATGTTCCCAATGCTTGTCCAGGCGAAACCAATCCGCCAGTATCAACTATTGCCACAGATATAGAACCTGAAAACGGTGCACGCAGTGTAAATTTTTCCAAGCGCTCTTCTTGTGCTTTGATAGTGTAAAACGTACTGTATACTTGGCGTGAAGTGAGGAAATACTTTTCAGAATCTGATTTTGTTGTAGGCAATTCAGGAAGTTTTTCTCCTGTAGTATACTTGGTTACATAGCTGAGCCAATTGTTGTAATTGTTTGGATAATCTGCTTTTAAATCGGGCATCATACTTGTGAGAATGTTGAGAAATCTACTTTTTTGTGCTTCTAGATTCAGTGCAAATTCACCGCTGTCAATTCGTAAAATCGTCTGTCCTTTTGTAAAATAAGTTCCAGCTTTAAAGGGTTTCGTGCCTTGTAAAATTCTTCCTTGTACTTCTGCCACTAATTGTGTGGTATTTTTTGGAATGACACGTCCTGTCATTGGAAGATACTTTTGCACATCTTCATTTTGAATGACTTGCAAGGCAAGATCAGTTTTTCGGATGATTTGCACAGAACTCACTGTTTTTGCAGGTTGTGCTGCTGGTTCTTTGGTTTCTGATTCCGCTGTTTTTGTATCGTCTCCACAGGAAATAAGACAAAAACTGAGTAGCAAATACATGCTTAGGTTTTTCATAGTTTTCATAGCGATTGTGTTTGAAAAAATGACTATCAGTCACTTTTGTTTAAAAAAATAATTTTGTTGTGAATAGTTGTTTTTTTGAATAGTTTGTACAGTAAATGCGTGTACTTGTTTTTCTTTTCCTTTTAAATTGCTTGCATAGATAGCGTTGAGTTTATAGTGGAATTCAATCTTTTCTTTATGTTGAATGGCGGCTGCCGAAATGATACAATCTGTTTGATAGTAATGACATTTTGATAATAGGCGAGAAGCTGTATTGAGAACATCTCCGTGATATACCAAATGTTTGATATCTTTCCCAATTTCGCTCATAACGACGTCTCCGAAGTGAATGGCGCATTTGAAATTAGGTAGTATTTGATATTCCTGTAGAAAAGAAGCTTCATTTTCAGAAAGATACGCTTTGAAATCACTGAAAAGTTGCAACGCTTTTACATCTGCATTTGGATGATGCGCTTTCCAAGTAATCACAGCTTCGTCTCCCACATATTGATAGACTTCAAAGTTGGAGACAGCGACAAGTTCATTGAGCAGTCGGAAACAATCACGTAAGAGTTTGGCATAGCGCTCGCTTCCTAATTTTTCTGCCAGACTCGTTGCATTATTCAAATCGATAAATATAAATCCGCGTTGTATCAGCTTTGGCTGGATAATTTCTCCCATAGAGCGAAAAAAAAGTGTTGCAATATTTCCAGAACGACGTTCCAAATTGGAGATAAAAAACATCAACATAGACGTAAAACTGAAGAAAATTACCAAGGCAATAAAATAGGAACTAGACACTACATTTTGTACACTTCCCAGTACGCTTGCAGTCGGATTGATGCTAAAATGTATCGCAAATAATACCACACTTGCCAACACAAAAATGATTACAGATAAAAATACTTTAAAGAAAAATCGAAACCGATTGGAATAGCCGTTCATCAATAATATATCTCCCAATTTTTTATAGGTAATCGAAAAGATAGAAATCACTAGCAAAGCGCCATTGGTAATCATCATAAACTCATAAAATGATAGTTGTGTGATAAGTTGAGTTCGTATAATTTTTACATCAATGAGTAGCCATATTAAAAAATATACATTGGTAGAAAATAGGGCAATGAGTGTGAGAACGATATGATTGTTGAGCTTTTTCACGACTATCCATTCAGTGCTTCCTCGAAAAAGTCGTTCATAGGCTTCATTTTCACATACACTTGTTCCGCGATGTCTGCCAAGTCTGTACGAATCAATTCTGCTCTGGTAGGCGCAATGGCTGCTGTAAAGTTTTTGTAGCGTAATAATTCTACATACGGATGCGCTTTGTCATAGCCTTTCGGTGCTGATTTTAATTTTTGATCGTCCTCTTGCAATCCGCCAAAGAAATTAACAAACTCCTCAGAAGAAATTACTTTTTGAAGCGCAGCTCCATCACGATCAATGTGTGCACGAACTCGTTTTAAAATATCGGGATTTGGTCTCCAAATTCCGCCACCAACAAGAGAATTTGCGGCTCCGTACGAGAAAAATAGCGGTGCATATTCATCCTTTTTTTGAGTAGGAGAAAACGAAAAATGTGTTTTGTAAATAGGCTTCTCTGGATGAAACATTCGGTTGTTATTGATACGCGTAATGGTTTTTTTAGGTTCAAAAAACTCAAAGTGTGTATCATATTGGCTCAAGCGTTCAAGCATGTTTGCCACTTCTTCCAGCCAATACGCTTTGGCGGTTTCGTAGCGATCTCTGTTTTCGTTCATCCAATCCTTGGAATTGTTCTTGGTGAGATCGTCTAAAAATGTAAAAATATATTCTTTCTTTTTCATATTAATTAATGACTATTAGTCACTTTTGATTAAAAAAATTAAATTGTCATTCCATCCACAAAAACATTGACATAGCATTCCATGAGTTCCTGTTGTGAAATGTTTTGTTCATTTTCTAAAAATACTTTTTTAGATTCTAAAAATTGCATCACGCCCATACTCGTTCCCCAACACAAATAGTTCATCAACATTGGGTCTAAATCTTTTTTGAAATAACCTTTTGTCTTTTGACTTTCGATATGTGCCATAAAAAACTGTTGGATCTCTGTACTTGCTTTGCGATGCGATTCAGCAGTAGTTTTAAAATCAGGACGTTCTAAATTGACAATAAGCTCAAAATATCGGGAATAATCAATACTGTAGTGATAACTAGACATGATGACCGCTTTGGTTTTTTGCGGACCTTCTTGCGAATTTCGTTCACTCATTTTAAAGTAATTAAGCAATTGATACAAGGCTTTGGTGCTTACTTCTGCCAATACATCATCTTTGCTAGGAAAGTATTTGTATACGGTACCTTTGGCAATGCCCAAATAGTCAACAACTTTATCAATTGTAAAATCTTGCACACCTACATTTTGCAAAACAATATCGGCTGCAGCAATGATTTGTTCGTGTCTGGAAGTGGCTTTTGTATGTTTTTTTACGGTTGACATATAAAGTGACTAATGGTCATTTTGTTGCAAACATACATTAATTTTTATTTTGTTTAACCATTTATACTTAAAAATTAAACAAAAATAATTTGGAAGAATAAAAAAGGAGGTTAGACTTCTACACGTTGTCCGCGATTGGGTTTGAGTTTTTCGCGCATCAATGCTACATCTTCTGCATTGATAATCATCGTTGCTGCGGCATGCATTTCTGAAAATTCAATGACTTCAATAGCTTCACCGTGTAGGCGTTCCATTCGGATAAAATCATGCAGATGTATGCAGTGATGTTCTGCAGTGCGCTTTCCGGCAGGACCTCTAAAATCCCAGATGAGTCTTACTTTTTCCATTTCAAATTTATTTGCAAAAATACAAATCACTTCAGTCATAAATAAAAAAAGCGAATGAAAAAACTTCATTCGCTTATGGTATAAATTGAATTTTTCTACTTTTATCTGGAAACGATTTTAAATGTCTTAGAAAAAGATGCCGAGGACAGCTTTACAATGTAAATATTGTTCTTAGGCAAATCAAGATTTCGACTGAAAGTTCCGTTGATGGCAACATTCTTTAAATCCACAACTTGGCGACCTAATAAATTATAGATTGCAATATTTGAAGTTGTATTGATTCCAGAAATTTCCAATCTTCCGTTGTTGTATCTCGTTTGTACTTGTGATTTCGTACGATCGTCTACACTTAATGTGCTGCTATTTAGCGTAGCATCAACCAAATCAATAAGTAAATCAGCAGTTTGGTTGTTACCGCCGCCACCAAATTGATTTTGGAATAATATATTAACTCCTAAAATGTTTTCATTCACTAAGGAAGGAAACAATGCGCCAGGCGTAAATGTAATTTCATACGTATTAGGTCCAGCACCGGCATTGCCATCAGTTAAGTTTAAAACAGGTTGCCAACTTAGGTCACCAAAACCACCAGGAACTGCTTGGAATGCTCCGCTGCTAGTCTCCAGTCCTAAATATACATGGATAAAGGTCTGATTTTCTGTATAAAAATTATTGATGATATCACTATCTTCAAATCGAAGCGTAATCTCATCATTGATAGTAGAGGTGGTGGCAGTTTGAACGGCTCCAGAACCATCATATCCTGTGAAGGAAATGACTTCTTGCGCATAACTTACCGTGGCAATGAATACTAAAAATAATAAAAAGTAGTTTTTCTTCATAGATTGAGATTTTTACAAAGCTAATTTAAAAATAAAAAAATTCAAAGTTGTAAAAATCTTATTTTTTTAATAAATCTTCAATAATTGCGCCAAAATATAAAATACATTGCGAATAGACTTTGTATTTAGTTGTGAAATATTGCTGAATTCTTATTTTTGTCTTTCTCAAAAAACATGCGAACCCAACATGCTTTTTTCAGGGAATGAAATAGCAACATTATGATGGCAAATAGAAATAAATTAAAATCCTACATGAAAACAAACGTTCAGGTATTGTTACTCCTTTTTGTAACATTGGCAAGTTTTGGACAAAACTCAAAAGACAAAGTATTATTCACAATTGAAGAGGAGCCTACCTATGTTTCTGAGTTTTCAAGAGTTTACAAGAAGAATCTTGATATTATCGACAAAAAAGATCAGAAAGAAATTGAAGAGTATTTTGATTTATTTTTAGAATATAAGTTAAAACTTAAAGAGGCAGAAAAGTTAAAGTTGGATGAAAAGCCTTCTTATATTAAAGAGTTGGCAGGATATCGCAAGCAATTGTCAAGAAATTATTTAAACGATGAAAAAGCCACAGAAGCGTTGGTAAAAGAAGCCTACGATCGTTTGCAGAAAGAAGTACGCGCAAGTCATATTTTGATTAAAGTGTCTTTGGATGCGTCGCCGCAAGATACATTGCAAGCATACGAAAAAATCATGAAGCTTCGCACATCTATTCTAGAAGGCGCAGATTTTGGTACAACAGCCGTCGCACATTCTGACGATCCATCGGCGAGAGGCAACAAAAATATTCCTGCAAACAAAGGAGATTTAGGATATTTTTCAGCATTCCGCATGGTTTATCCATTTGAATCTGCTGCTTTCAATACAAAAGTAGGAGAGATTTCCATGCCAATACGCACACAATTTGGATATCATATCATTAAAACAGAAGATATACGTGATAATGTGGGCGAAGTTACGGTAGCTCATATTTTATTACTCGAGAAAAAGGAAGGTGAAAACAAAGAAGATCCTAAGCAAAAAATAAACGATATTTATTCGCAAATTCAGTCAGGTGCTGATTTTGGAAAGTTGGCAAAGCGCTTTTCTGACGATCGCAGTTCAGGTGTCAATAATGGTCAATTGCCAAAATTTGGTCGCGGACGTTTGCGCTCTAAAGTGTTTGAAGAAGTTGCTTTTTCGCTAAAAACTCCTGAAGAAATTTCCAAACCGTTTCAATCAGAGTTTGGTTGGCATGTTGTCAAACTGATTTCTAAACATGCCATGAACAGTTACGAACAAGAAAAGCCAAGTTTGGAACGTAGAATTAAAAATGATAAACGTGCGAGTGTCATTAATTCTTCTATCATTAAAAAGATTAAGAAACTGTATACAATTTCAGAAAATGCAAAAGCAAAAAGTGATTTTTATGCTATAGCAGATGATACTTTTTTCAGCAATGCCTGGAAAAAACCAACAGATGAAACGTTTTTAAACAAAACACTCTTTCAAGTGCAAGACAAGCGCATTACGTATGATGATTTTGCGATGCATTTGCTAAAAACACGAGCGCGTACATTGACAAAAAATCCAGAGCCTAAAGGATTCATCAATCGTAATTACAAGGAGTTTATGGACAGTGAATTGTTGGCATTTTACGAAGCAGATTTGGAAAATATCAACAAAGATTTTGCTGCAATTTATGGAGAATATCGAGATGGTTTGTTGCTATTTGATCTGATGGAGACTGAAATTTGGAACAAAGCCAAAAAAGATACCATTGGATTGGAGAAATTCTATAAAACTCAAAAAGAAAATTACCAATGGAAAAAACGTGTTGATGCTGTCATTGCTTCTTGTACACAAAAAGATGCGGCTGAGAAAGTTCAACAGTTATTAAAAGATGGAAAATCCTCAGATGAAATCAAAGAAGTAATCAATACTGATAACACTGTAAATGTGATCTTTTCGTCAGGTGTTTATGAAGAAGGACATCGAAATTTGCCAAAAGATTTTGTCTTTGCGCAAGGTGTTTCTAAAATCTTTAATGAAGATACTTCTGATTTTACCATTGTCAAAGTAAATGATATTATGCCTGTGAGTTACAAAACACTTTCTGAAATCAAAGGGAAAGTAATCAGCGACTATCAGGTATATCTCGAAAAAGAGTGGATAAAAAGCTTGAAAGAAAACTACAAAATCAACATCAACAAGCGTACGTATCGCAGACTCAAAAAACTCGTTAAGTAAATATATTGAGAAAATTAGTTGTCATACTTGTGATCTTGTCATGCATTTCGTGCGAATACTTTCAATCGTCGAATGAAGGCGATCCTGTGGCTAGAGTTGGAGAAAGTTATCTGTATAAAAGTGATTTAGCGCCACTACTTTCTGATAATATTTCGCCCCAAGACAGTACCATGATTGTCAACAATTATATTGATCGTTGGGCAACTCAGGAATTGTTTATTCAACGTGCAAAGTTCAATCTCCCGCAGGAAAAACAAGATGCATTTGAGGAATTAGTTGAAGAATATCGCAACGATTTATACATCGAAGCCTACAAAGAAGCCATTGTAAAGCAATCGATTGATACGACGGTAACGGCGTATGATGAAGCTGTTTACTATTCATTAAATAAAGAAAACTTTAAGTTGAATGAAGAGCTTTTAAAGTTACGCTACATAAATATTACAAAAGACAATTCAAATCTAGACGAAATAACCGAACGGTTTGAGCGTTTTGATGCGGACGATAAAATTATTTTAGATTCACTTGCGATTCAATTCAACAATTATTCGCTGAACGATTCCATTTGGGTACGCCAAACACAGGTTTTCAACAAAATTCCAGTCATCACTAACGAAAACAAAGAGAAATACTTAAAAAAATCACAATTTTCTCAAATAGAAGATTCAATAGAACTATATTTGGTGCGAATTGAAGATAAGGTAGGTAGGAATGATATTGCGCCACTTGCGTATGTTCGCCCCACAGTACGACAAATCATTCTCAACAAGCGCAAACTTGAATTTATCAGAAAATTAGAAAAAGACATCACAAAAGATGCAATTAAGCAAAAACAGTTTGAAACATATAAATAACATGAAGCGAAGTATATATGTACTCATGTTGCTTGTAGCATTTGGAATGCAAGCGCAAGAAACGGACGATGTAACAATGGTTTCTGAAAAAACCATGACGGAAGCGAAAACGCAGGTAAACGATTCTGCACAATCTAACACAAAGCGTGTAAAAATTGACGGTGTTGCAGCCGTAGTAGGTGATTTTGTCATCTTAGAATCTGATGTAGACAAATTTTTATTAGACTTAAAGCAACAAGGTGTCTCTTCCGCAGATTTGACAAAATGTGGCTTGCTTGGGAAATTGATGGAAGACAAATTGTACGCACACCAAGCCGTTCAAGACAGTATTGAAGTATCACCAGGAGAAGTGAGTGATCGTGTCAATCAATCCATAGAATACTTTAGCGAGCAAATTGGCGGCATGGAAAAATTATTGAAATTTTACGCCATGGAAGATGAAGCATCGCTTCGCAAGCGTTTGACAGAAATCACAAAAGTGAATATTTTAACGCAACGTATGCAATCAAAAGTGGTTCGTGATGTAGAAATTACTCCAGAAGAAGTACGTCAATTTTTTGAAAGAATTCCAGCAGATCAACGCCCAGTAATTGGTGTGGAGTTGGAAGTATCACAAATTCTCATTGAGCCAGAACCTTCTAAAGAAGCCGTTGAAAAAGTCATCAAAAAACTAAAAGATATCAAAGCCGAAGTGGAAGAAGGTTCTAGTTTTGGTACCAAAGCTATTTTATATTCCAAAGACAGAGCTACAGGACGTCAAGGCGGATTAATTCCTATTAGTAAAAGAAGTCCATTGGCAAGAGAATTCAAGGATATGGCATTTTCTTTACAATTGGGTGAAGTATCGGATCCATTTAAAACTGAATTTGGTTGGCATATTGTTATGGTAGATAAAATTCGTGGACAAGAACGCGATGTACGTCACATTTTGCTTATTCCAGAAATTTCTAAGGAAAAATTAGAAGAAGCGCGCAAAGAAATTGACACGTTACGTACGCGAATTATGGATGGCGAATTGACTTTTGAAGAAGCGGCACGTTCGTTCTCTGATGATAAAGAAACACGTAACAATGGCGGAAAATTGATCAATCCTGCAACTTTTGATACACATTTTGAGTTGACAAAAATGGATCCTGAGCAATACTCACAAATAGAACCGTTAAAAGGTGGAGAAATTTCAATTCCATTATTAGATGAAACACGCACACGACAAAAACGATTCAAATTACTAAAAGTGACCAATCGTTTTGATGAGCACGTAGCCGATTATTCCAAAGATTATATAAAAATTAAAAATCTAGCACTCAAAGAAAAACAACTCAAGGAAGTGCAAAAGTGGATTGCGCAAAAAATAAAAGACACTTACATCAATGTAAATAAAGATAATCGTGGCTGTGATTTTCAAAATAATTGGTTAAAAGAAGAAAAAGAATAAGTATATGTCAGACGTTGCTG
>JBCCLS010000020.1:0-13948 GCA_039026835.1 Bacteroidota bacterium
ACCGTTGTATTTAAAAACAGATCGTTAAAACTGATGGCAACTTCAAAGGTTTTTTCAATACTGTTTTTAAGTTTTGTGATTTTCAAACTGTGTCCGCCAAGTTCAAAGAAATCGTCTTTCACACCAATAGTTTCCACAGCTAAAAGTTCTTTCCAAATTACAACTAAGCTATTTTCAGTTGCTGTTCTTGGGGCAATGTATTCTTTCTTGATAAAATCACTTTCGGTGATTTCTGGTAAATTTTTCCTGTCTACTTTTCCGTTTGGCGTCAGCGGAATTGCTTCTAACTGAATGTAAAAATCGGGGAGCATGTACTCAGGAAGCTTTTCAGCAATTGCCTTTTTAAGCGCTGACTTATCTATTGTTTCAAGTGATGTAAAATACGCCACAAGTTTTCTATCGTCCGAAGTTGATTTTACAGCGACAACAGCTTGCGAAATGGTTTGTGTGGTAGCTAACAATGCATTTTCAATTTCCCCAAGTTCTATTCTGTAGCCTCTGATTTTTACTTGCTGATCGTTTCGTCCTAAAAATTCAATCGTTCCATTGGGCAACCAACGCGCAATATCGCCCGTAGCATATACTTTGTCAGCTGCTTGCGGAATGTGAATAAATTTTGCTGCTGTCAATTCAGGTTTGTTGTAATATCCTTTACTAACACCTGCGCCGCCAATATGCAATTCGCCAAAAACACCCATTGGCGTAAGTTGTTTTGCTGTATTTAGAATGTAGATTGAAGAATTGGAAAACGGTTTTCCTATCGGTGTTGTATTGGGTAAATGCGGTTCTAATCCTACATAAAACGTAGAATCTATCGTTGCTTCTGTAACACCGTAACTGTTGATAATTTGTAATGTATTTGTTTCAAATTGTGCCTTTATCGCATTAAATGTAGCATTTGGAATACTGTCAGAACCAAATATGATACGCTTTAAAAAATCGTAATTTTTCTGTGTTTGTGTCATGTATTCCAACACAGGAATAACCAAACTTGGCGTTCCTTCAAAGATGGAAATGTTGTGCCGCGCCATCAACTCATACAAAGCTTCAGGATTGAGTTTTACCGTATCTGAAGGCATCACCATGGTTCCGCCATTGAGTAAGGAACGAGATACATCGCCCATAAATACGTCAAAAGAGACACTTGCCAACTGCAAGAGATTGATTTGAAATTCATTGAGTTTGTAATCCCGCTGCCATTCTGTATGAATACTCACCACATTCTGATGCGTCACCATGACACCTTTAGGATTTCCCGTTGTTCCTGAGGTGTAAATCATGTACGCCAAATCGTTCGGTGAAATTGGTAGCTTCAGATTCGTTGTAGCATACGTATCATTGGTATTTTGAAAATTATCCAACAACTCTTCATCCACAATTAGCTTACAATTGCTATCATTTTCAATGTATGCAATGCGCTCATCCGGATAATTTATATCAATAGGCACGTAAGCTGCTCCTGCTTTTAAAATTCCAAAAATCACTACGAGCAGTTGTTCACTTCGTGGAATTTTTACTGCAATAAAATCATCTGATTTCAGCGTTGTCGTTGTGCGAAGATAATTTGCAAATTGGTTTGCCTTTGCGTTGAGTTGCACATAACTGACTTTTGTATCATTGTAGACAAGTGCTGTATTTTCAGGAGAATTCGCAGCTTGTTCCTCAAAAATATCTACGATGGTTTTCTGGACAGGAAGTGTGTGCTCAAAGTTTCCAAAAGTTGCTAATTGCTGTTGTTCTGCTGTCGTTACATACTTAATATCTTCTATGCTAATTGTAGAATTTTGAGCGATGGCGCGCAACAAATTTTCAAAATGTGCATAAATGGTTTCTATAAACGAAGCATCGTAAATGTCAGTATTGTATTCAATTTCCAGTGAAAGTTGTGCGTTGTCTTCAAAAGTAAAACTCAAATCAAATTGAGAAGTTTTTTTAGGCAACTCGTACGGACTGACTTCAATGTCTTGTAATATATGATGTTGCGACGAAATGGTATGTACTTGCTGTTGATTTTGCAATACCACCATGACATCAAATAGCGCTGAACGCGAGGTGTCGCGTGTCAATGCCAACTTGGAAACCAATTCATCAAAGGAATAGTTTTGATATTCGTAAGCTGATAATAATTGTTGTTTTTGCTGTTGGAGCAATGCCTCAAACGATTTTTCACCGTGGATGTGTGTACGAATTGCCAATGTATTGAGATACAAGCCTATTTGTTGTTCCAAATCAGGATGTGTTCGTCCAGCTACGGGCGTTCCAATGATGATATCGTCCTGATTGGAATAGTGATGCAACAACGCGGTAATTCCAGAAAATAAGGTCATAAAGAGCGTACTTTCTGTTTTTTGTGCAAATTGTTTGATTTGATTCGAAAATGCTTCTGAGAATTTTTTAACTACAGTTTCCCCATTGTAGGTTTGTACTTTTGGTCGTTTTCTGTATGTCGGTAATTCCAATACCGGAATGGTTCCCTGAAACTGTTCAAGCCAATACTGTTCTGCAACTTGATACTTTTTTTCTGTTTTTTGCGTCTCTACCCAAGCTGCGTAGTCTTTAAATTGTATGGATAAATCACTTGGCGTGAATTGATTGTTTTGTAAGAGTTGATTGTAGTTACGAATGACTTCTGAAATGAGCAATTCCATCGACCAGCCATCGCCAATGATATGATGTTTTACAAATGAAAAAAGATACTGATCAGCTTCTTGTTTTACTAAACTAGCTCTCAACAGTGGCGCTTTTGTAAGATCGAAAGGAGCTTCTTTGGTGGCTTCTAAATATGCTGCTAATGCTGCTTCTTTGCCTTGATAATCCAACACAGGAATTTCAAATACGATGTCATCTTTCGGTACAACTACCTGATAGATACTTCCGTCGTCATTAGTCTCAAAATAAGTTCTTAGAATTTCGTGTCTATGCACCAATTGCAAGAAAGCTTTTTCAAACTTTTTTGGGTGTAATGTCCCTTTGAGCGAAACCACTCCG
This sequence comes from Bacteroidota bacterium, assembly GCA_039026835.1. GTDB lineage: Bacteria > Bacteroidota > Bacteroidia > Flavobacteriales > Flavobacteriaceae > Kordia. Next base: position 2,989 of record JBCCLS010000020.1, read on the forward strand.
TGCATATTGTACGCCATATTTCCACCTTCTAGCTGACTTAGTATCCAAATGCGATGTTGAGACGCCGTTAGTGAATAACTTGACTGTGGTGTTACTTTGGGTATCGGAGCAAAGGTTTTTTCGGTGAGTAAAGAGGCAATCGCACGAATATTTGGATGTTGCGAAAACTTCTCGTAACTGATGGTTTTGTGAAGCTCTTTGTAAATTTTATTGATAATTTGAATAATCAATAAGCTTTGTCCGCCCAATTCAAAGAAATTGTCTTCCACTCCTATTTTGGAAATGTTGAGTACTTCTTGCCAAATACCCACCAATTCTTTTTCTAACACAGTTTCCGGAGCTACATATTCGCTAGTTGCGTGAGGATCTATGGTAAATTCTTCTAATTGTTTGCGATCGGTTTTTCCATTTGGAGTGAGTGGAATTTTTGCAAGTCGTACCAAAATATTCGGTTGCATGAACGCAGGAAGTTTCTTTTTAAGGAAATCACTCAAGTCGTCCCGTGATACCAATTCTTTTTCTTCGTAAAAAGCAATCAAACGTTGATCTTTTACGATTGCGACAGCTCCAGCAATTGCTTCTGAAAAGGTACGAATGGTGTTTTCAATTTCACCCAATTCAATGCGATAGCCGCGCAATTTCACCTGATAATCTTTTCGCCCTAAAAATTCAATAATTCCTTCAGGCGTCCACATGGCCATATCGCCTGTATCATACATTACAGCGTCGTTTACAAATGGATTTTCTATAAATTTTTGTGCTGTGAGTGATGGTTTGTGTAAATATCCTTTGGCAACTCCTTCACCAGATAAATAGAGTTTTCCAGCAATTCCTACTGGAACTAATTGTAAGTTTTCATCTAAAATATACGCCTGTGTATTGGCAATAGGTTTTCCAATAGGAACGGCGTGTTGATAGGTTTTTTGTGGTTGAATTTTATAGAATGTACTATAGGTAGTATCTTCTGAAGGTCCGTACAGGTTTCGCACTTCAATCGATGTTGTTTTGAGTGTGTTGGCAACATCTACAGGAAATGGTTCTCCTGCAAGATTGATCATGGAAGTATTTTGTAAAAATGTAGAATTTGTAAGTACATTGCGAATGCTTGAAGGTACCGTATTGATCAACACATTTGTATCGTTTGGTATGGCTTTTTCAATGTCCAATGCACTTTTCAGCATGCGGATCTTTTTTCCTGTCGCAAGCGGAAAGAAAAATTCGTAGATAGACAAATCAAAACAATGCGAAGTAACGGCATACAGCATGTCAAATTTTTCAGAATCAAATTCATTTTTTGCCCAATGCACCATAGCCACAGCATTTCTGTGTGTCATCATCACACCTTTTGGATTTCCCGTTGTCCCTGAGGTGTAAATGATATATGCAATACTGTCTGACGAATGTTCCGTGATTGGTTTTTCTATACTACACTCAGCATTTTTATTGGTGAATTCTTCATACAACACTGCATCCACAATACAAGTACAACGACTGTCATTTTCAATATAAGCAATTCGGTCTTCCGGATAGTTGACGTCAATCGGCACATACGTTGCGCCTGCTTTGAGCGTTCCTAAAATGACAATAAGCAAGTGTTGATTGCGCGCCAATTTTATTCCCACATAATCACCACGTGTCACATTTTGATGTTGTATCAAATAGTTGGCAAATTGATTCGCTTTTTCGTTGAGTTCTTTGTACGTCAACGCTATATCTTCATATACAACAGCCATAGAATCCGGCACTTTAGCAACTTGCTGCTCAAACAAGTCGATGAGTGTTTCCTGCTTTGGAAAATCTAGTGTTGTATCATTAAAGTCATGAAGTAATTGTTGTGCTTCCGCTTTTGTTACAATAGAAAGCTGCGTAATTTTTTCATTTAGATTTGTTTCAAGTGATAGAAGCCATCTTTTAAACGTTGCCACAAAATGCGTTGCAATGGTTTTGCTGACAAAGTTTGGGTCAAAAGAAATGTGCAGTGCAACTTGCTGAGATTGTTTGTCGATATGCAAACAAAAAGGCGTAATGCTTTCATTTTCAGAAGTATTATATTGAAAACCAAACGCCGTATACGCCGCCAAAGGATGTGCCAAGCCCAGTTGATTGTTATGATTTGCAAACTTGTATACTTCTTGTACTTCTTTTTTGATGGTTTGCAGCTGTTCTTTGATAGTTTTTTCGGCAACAGCCTGATTGTGAAATAATAAATCGCCGTTTCCTGCTACTATTTGTGGACTGTAAATAAATGTATCTGCTTCAAAGTAGCGATGTAACAACGCACTGTACAAGCTCAATAAAATAGTATATTCAGCAATGGCATTTTCATTGGTGAGCTTTGTAAAATAAGACAATGCAGTGGCTTCAATATGTACTTTTGAAGCCTCACTATTTTGTAATGAGTTGGTATATATTGTGGTAGTATTTTTGGTTTTCTTAAACCAATACTCGGACGCTATTTTATGTTTAATATTGTTCAATCTGAAGAATATGTTACTACATTAAATTTGTTTGACGATACTGTTTTATGTTGCTTATTTTATAGCAACAAACCTAAGTTTACTGAAAAACTTAGGCTATGATAAAGGAAACTTTTCTGGGAACTATTGGTCGATACACTTGTGCTGTGCAGCTAGGTAATGCCCTAACGCAGTTTCATACGAATTCGCATAAGATTCTCGCAATAATCTGGTTGCCAATTGAAAGGCTTTCATATTTTTAGGTGTGACACGTTTTACAAAAGCATCCAAGACTTCACTGAGTTCTACAACTTTGTACATACTATCAACGACACCTTCTTTGAACGCAGTGCTTGCTGTTAACGGAATTCCTGCGATAATAGTTCTTCTTGCCAATCCCATGCCTACATATTTTGTGAGATAGAATGTAGTGATTCCCGGTAGAAATCCTTTTTCTAATTCGTTAGCGATAAAGTATGAATCTTCCGTGGCGATTCTATAATCACAACACAAAGCCAATTGCATCATAAAGTTTTCGCAAGCACCATTGAGGACGGCGATCAATACTTTTGGTAATTTTTCTAATTGATTTAGTACTTTTTCCCAACGTCTAAAAAAGTCTGCTTCTGGAATTTCCGTCGCAATGGTTATTTTGGCAGAAAGTCCTTTAAAAATAACAACCGCAGAATTTGATTCGTCTTCCAGATAATTGGCAATGTTTCTCAATTCATTTAAAAGCGCATACATATCTATGGTTTCTAGCGCAGGATTGAATTCAATCGTTGTGAGATTGGTGTCTTCATTCACTATTAAAAGTTGTGTTTCAATAGTAGCATTTACATTATTTACTTCCATCATTTCTTTATTTTAAAATTTTCCCAAACAGCATTCTACCGTAGTTCCTGGTCCCATCGTGATCATAAAAATATTGTCGCCTTTTTGGGCAATCTTTTCATCGAGTAATCGCTTGTATGAGAACATAAACGCACCTGAAGATAAGTTTCCGTATTGGCTCAACACATCAACGGTATGGCGTACATCGTGACTGGATATATTTAGATTGTATACAATAGAATCAATTACTTTTCGTCCCCCAGAATGCACAACCCAATGATCAATGTCTCTGATTTTGAGTCCATATTTTTCTAAGAGTGCCTTCACAGGTTTTTCAATATTATTTCCTAATACATACGGTATTTGGCGATCCAAGTAGAATGGATATTTTTCTCCGTTAAAGTCAAATCGCATCGCATCAATATGATCTGGAATGATAAGTGATTCAAAGCCTAATACTTCTGCGCCAACACCTTCTGAGAGTTCGGACGCGCTTCCAAATACAGCTGCTGTAGAACCGTCTCCAAATAGTGAGTTGACCACAGCTGTACCGATAGATTCATCTTTTACATACATGGCAGAGCACACTTCCGAACAGACTAACAATCCAAATTTTTCAGGATGAAGTTTACAGAAATTCACTACTGGTTGCATTCCATTAAGTCCCGCATTACAACCCATTCCCACAATATCAATGCGTTGAATGTTTTGTCTAAAGCCCATTTTTTTGATCAAATGCGCACTCAATCCTGGACATAAAAATCCTGTAGAAGTAACGCAGGCAATATAGTCAATGTCCTGTACCGTCAACCCTGTAATTTCAAGCGCTTCTTCAATGGCTTTTTCTCCAGTTTCTACTGCAATTTTTCGGTGTTTGTGCCAAAGATCCAATCCAGACTCTTCGACAACTGTTCCGTTTTCGTCGAAGCCTGCAAAGCACACATTTCGTGATTTTATATGTGAATTGTTAAAAATTCGAGCAATTTTACTATCTGTCACTCCTAACATTTCCGCAATCTGAGACTGCTTGTATGATTTTCCTGGATTCGCTGTCCCTATCCCTAATAACCTTGTTTGTGATTCCAATGTATCGTATGTTTTATTTAAATTTTCTTTCGTATAATACTGCTTGAGCTACTGCTTCAAGACTTTGATTTTGTATGTGATTTGAGTTGTGTAATACTTTCTTCGCTAATGTAACTGCAAGCGGATCAAGTTTCGCCGCATGTTTGGCAAACCGCAAAGCAACCTCCATAAAGTCTGCACCTACATGACTTACCAAATTGATGTGTAATGCTTCTGCTGCCTTACATTGTTTACCGAATAAGATCATTTCTTTGGCTTTGGCAAGTCCTACCAAAGCAGGCAATCTGCGCATTCCGCCTGCGGCAGGCGTTAAGCCCATTTCAAGTTCTGGCAGTCTAAATGTTGCTGTTTCAGCACACACGCGCATGTCGCAAGCGAGTGCCAATTCGAGTCCACCACCAATAGCAGCACCATTGATTGCTGCAATGCTAATTTTTGGGGCATTTGCGAGGGTATCAAAGAGTTTTCTGCTCTGCAAGTGCAATCCGTCTTCTGCAGATTTCCCCACAAATTCATTTGTATCAGCGCCAGCACAAAAAGCGCGTTCGCCAACGCCCGTAATGATGATTACGCGTACAGCAGCATCGGCATATAATTCGTTGAGAACAGTAGTCAGTTCTGCCAACATTTCTCTGTGATATGCGTTGGCTTTTTCAGGTCGATCTAAGTAGACTATTTGAATTTCACCAGACGCATCAATGGTGGAAGTTCGCACAAAACGTTCTTGTTTATTTTCAGCCATAAGTGTCTTATTGGTACTTTTATAGTGTGTTTGTGTTATAGTTTTGCAGTTTGATGTTGCTTGCGAGCTAGCTTTTCTCCCCAGAAATCTTCTAAGTTTTTAATGATTTCGTTGTCGTACATGCATTGTGCTTGTTGTTTGCTAAACATCGCCATGTAGTTTCTAAACGTTTCTACAGGCTCAGCTCCGATACGAAATGCTTTTCTGTTACTAATCATGCCATGAATGCCTGTTTTAGAGATTTCATTGACCACATTGAAAAGCGCTTCTTCAATCTTTGCTGTAGGTTGTACTTCGTCTACCAATAATTTACCATCTGTAGAATTGGCTTCCACTTTATGATTCATATTGATCATTTGGCGAGCAAGTGTGTGTCCTGTGTATTTTTGCAACCGCAGATTTGCCAATCCTGGTATAAAACCTTCTGTTCGTGCAGGAATTGTAAAGTAAGCATCATCGGCAGCAATGACATAATCACAAATCAATACAATTTGACAACCGCCTCCAATCGCATGTGTATCTACCACACTAATCCACGGTTTTTCAATGCCTTCTTCTATCTCACTTGAAGCTGTCAATCCACGATATATTTTGTTCATCAATCCCAACTCACGTGCTACGTAAAATAGATACGGTAATTCGCCATTGTATAGTTTGGTGAGATTCACGCCTGAACAGAAAACACGTTTTCCATCGTACTTTTTGTGATGCATAACGTCGCCTCGTATAACACCGACATCAATTTTTGGATCTAGCAAGATTAAATCTGTTGCAATTTCCATTTCATGCATTAAAGTAAAATCTTCTGCGTTCAAACAATCGGTGTTTGTTAATGTCATCAAACCGATATTGTTCACTCGTTCTAGGGTGACTGTTTGAAGTTCAATTTTTCCTTCTGCGTTGAATTGCTCTTGGTACGCCAGCGAAGCTTCCATCGGAAGTTGCATGGATTCCATCATGTGATATGCGATGACAGGTTCGCTTAAAAATGCGGAAAGTATCATCCCATAACTCAACTCATATCCTTTTTTTAGCGATAACTTTACGTTACTGTCGGCGGCTAGTTGTGCTTTGGTAGGAAGCAAACTAGGGAAGTGTTCAGAAAGTGTGTCCAAAAGTGCTTGAAGACGCAAGTGTTGTTTAAAGTTATCCGTCACTTGTTTGTAGAGTTCTATTGCGTCCGTTTGTACAATTAAACCGCGTAATACTGCAATTTTGTGTTGCAATTCCCGTTGCGCATTACTATCTGTAGCACGATCAGAAGCCTGAAGTTTTGTTTCTTCCGCCACAATCCAATCTGCTAATGTGTTTAGTTTTTCACTGATTGCTGCCTTGTTGGTAAGCGCTTGTATGATGGTATTCATATTGTGTGAGACTTTTAGTTGTTGTGCATGCACCATTCTAGTACAGCTTTGGCGCTGTGCGCTTTGTTTTCTGCTTGATCAAATACAATACTTTTTGCGCCATCAATCACCGCACTTTCTACTTCGTCACCTCTATGAGCTGGAAGGTCATGCATAAAGATGGCTTTTGGAAATTTGTCCATCAATGCTTGCGTAACCGCAAATGGTTCAAATAATTCTCGCCAATTTGGGTCAGGTTTTGTGGTTCCCGTAGTTTCCCAACGTGTGGTGTATACAATGTCTGCACCACTTGGTAGTTGCGTAACTTCGTGAAATTCTTCAATGATTGTATTTCGTTGTGCTCCTTCTTCTTGTGCGTATTTGAGCAATAGTGGATCAATATTGTAATTTGGCGGTGTAAAGAAGCTGATCTTCATGTTGGGAAGTTTGGCAATTGCCAACGCCAATGCTGTTGTGGTATTGTTGCCTTCTCCAAAATATACAATAGATAATCCTTGTAAGTCACCAAAATGTTGTTTTATGGTTGTCAAATCAGCCAATGCTTGTGTCGGATGTTCGTCTGCCGTCATTGCATTTACAACTGACATTCGCGGCTGACTTGCCAAGGTTCGCAATAAAGCAGGATCGCCTGCCGTTCGCACTACCAATCCATCTAACATTCTGGAAAATACTTCTTTGGTATCTTCTATACTTTCGCCTGTGTTTATTTGTAAATCGTTTGGACCGTATGCAATAATTTGCGCGCCCAATCGAAGTGCTGCACTGGAAAAAGAGGTTCGCGTTCGAGTAGAAGTTTTGGTGAAATAGATGCCTACTATTTGCCCTTTTAACTGATGGCCCAATGCTACATCTCCGTTTGCAAATGCGACGCCTCTGTTGACAATTTCCATCATTTCCTGAGGCGATATGTCTTTAAGTGAAATGATATGTTTTTTTGTATGCATGTTAATATACTGAATTGTATGTACGTTTAATTTTGTTGAATTTGATGTTGTATGTAATTGGCAAGATTTTTCACACCTTGCTGAATTGCGCTCGGTTCTATATTTGAAAATGTCAATCGCAATTCTTTACTGCCGCCATCATCTAAATAGAAAAATGACATGGGACAAAAGAGCACTTTGTATTCTTTGGCACAGGTCACAACTTGTGTTCTATCAATAACAAACGGAAGCTTCATTTTGATGAAAAAACCGCCTTTGGGTTGCGTCCACGAAATATCTTTAGCCCAAGTATCACGTGCTGTACCAATATGTTCTTCTAAACAGCGCAACATGAGTTGGAGTTTGTTTTTGTAACTCGCCAATTTTTCGGTGTTGTACGCTTTTAGACTAAAATTTAAATCTACTAACACGCCGCCTAGTATAGCTTGTGTAATTGTAGGTGTATTGTTGGTCGTTTGTGATTTTACTTTTAAAAGTTCTTGAATTAAAGGTATGGCTTCACCAGTTGGCGTCTCCATCACTTGATCACTCACAATAAAGCCAATACGCAACCCTGGAAATAATGATTTTGAGAACGAACCTACATATAAAACTCTATTTGAAGTGTCTAACGATTTTAGTGTTGGCAGTTGTGCATTATCATAACTAAAGTTGTTATACACACTGTCTTCCACAATTAAAAAGTTGTATTGATTTGCCAGTTGTAAAAGCTTCTTACGATTTGCCAACGGCATACACGAACCCGAAGGATTTTGATGATCTGGAATGACGTATACGAGTTTTACTTTTTTACCATTTTCATGGGAAGTTAGCAATGTTTCTTCCAGCAACTTCAGATCAATTCCGTTTTCATCGATGGAGATGCCTTTGATTGCGTAATTGTAAATTTTGGCGAACGAACTCATGCCTACATAGCCAGGATTTTCTACCAGAATGATATCATCTTCCAAATTGCAAATCGCAGACACAATAATTCCGAAAGCTTCCTGTGCGCCGACCGTTACCAAAATTTGCGGCTCAGTTGTTTCAATGTTGTAATCTTTTTTCAAGTATTCCGCCAAGATATCGTTGATGATGCCTGCAGTTTTACTATATTGTCCAATCGAATTGATAATTTGCAAGCGTGATGCATCTGAGTTTGCTTTTCTGTACTCCACAAACGTATCAAACTTTTGAAGGTTACTTTCGATACTGAAATAATCTTCATCTGGCTGACCCGCCACAAATGAAATCGCTTCTGGGTATTGAAATTGAATTCCATTCAAGAAGCCAATAGCATTGTCAAAATTGACACGTAAATTGTGATTTAAGCTGTAATTTTTAATCATAATCGAAAAATTACTGGAAAATCTGGTCGAAAATCCAGTGTAATGTCCTGCTCTTTGTTATCAAAATCAATTTCTATATATTGACTTGTATCGTCTAAAATCTGTATATCCTCCAGACTATTAAGAACTTGTATTGTGTTTGAAATTTCATGTGTGCGTTGAATATGGAGTTGAATATTCGTTACTTTCTTCGCACCGTTTTTATGCTTGAAAAATTCACGCCATATTGCATATTGTTCTGGTATTTTGGCAACTAATTCCTCTATGCTTTCAAATTCTTCGTTATTTCCAGGGTTGATGATAAATACAGAAGGCTCTGAGAATTTTGTTTTAGAACTTTTAGCAGCTCGGATACTTATTGCCTCTTCGTCCATCCAAGATTGGTGATATGCTACTGTTTCAAATGGAATTTTTTCAACAACATATTCTTTCATTCTTAGCGCAATACTAAAAGGAGAAGCGCCATTTTCGAGATAATTCCCTCTTGTTTCAAAGTCTAGCAATGGATTTGCTATTTGATTGCTTTTAAATTCTTCTTCATTATTGATGTAAATGATCTCGAAATACATGTTTAAAAAGTTAATGTATTTTCCACGCGTTCCTTGTCCTTGATGCGGTTGAATCAACGAATCGGGAACTACTGTGAATCCTGCTTCAACTAATTTTTGCTTCAATAATTCAGGTGTGTTTGTCCAAAGATTAAAATGATCTATTTTTAGATTTTCAGAAAGCGCTTGTCGTGAATCTGACATACTGTCAATTGTATTTTCAGCTTGACTTATACTTTCCTTTGAAACTTTTTCTTTCTGTCCGCAGGAACTCATCAAGATGCAGATTATACTTATATATACGATTCTGAGTATCATAATTTAGATAGCAAGCGACTTAGAGATTTTTACCAGCATCCACCGTATTGGACAAATTGTAAATGTATTCCGCAATTGCCATATCGTAAATCGCCATTCCCATAGGATTGAACATAACGGCATCTGAATCGTTAACTTTTGTTTTCCCAAAAATATAATCGCCAATAGTGATGGTATCTTCGCGTTGTAAACCTTCATTAAGATGCATCATTTCAATGTCTGTTTTTTCACGACATACCTCATCCCAATCATCCACAATTAATACATCAAAAAACGAACGACAACTCGATTCGTAATCACGTAACGACACATTCAAATGCAAGGATGCAGGTTTTGGTTTTAGATTGATATATGGCGCAGCACTCACCGTACACGTACAGAAAATATCTGCGTCACTATAGGCTTCTTCCCAAGAAGTTACGACAGTTACTTTTTCTTTTAACGCTTCAGGAATACGCTCCGCAATTGCAGGATTTAGATCAAATATTTTGTAATGCGCTACCTTGTTGCCCATGATAGCTTCTATCATATTAAGATGCAATTGACCAATCGGGCCAAAACCGATAATTCCCACTACATAGTCGTTCTTTTGCTTCGCCGCCGCGTCATTTATATATTTTTGAATGATGGCACCTGTGACACTTGCCGTACGATATCCACTTACTTTTCCAGTATTAATAACTGCATACGGAATTCCAGTATCTGCTTCGTTCAGAATGATTGTGGAATGTGCGCGTTTGATGTTTTTGTGAATGTTTTTTGGAAAACTTGCAATCCACTTGATGCCTGCTACATGAATATCGCCGCCAATATACGCAGGCATCGCAATAATTCTATTTTGTGGTTCTTTGTAGCGCAAATAAGGTTTTATGGGTTGTGCAAAATCGCCTGCCCCAAAAATTTGCGTCGCATTGCTAATCGCTTGTATCATGTCGTTCCAATTGACAGGAATGTTTGCGAGTGCAGTATCGTCTATATATTTCATATTAATTCTTTTTTTAAACTGATATTATAAATTTGATCAATGTAGGAATGACCGCCGTCGGGACTGATGAACAGTCCAATTTTATCTGGATGTTGCAACATGTATTTTCGCGCGGCATAAAAAGCTGCTCCGGTAGAAGCGCCTCCAAAAATCATTTCAAAGTTGAGCAAATCGTTGCAACCTTGTATGACTTCTTCTTCCGAAAGTACTTCTACAAAATCTGTATCGGAATCTTGTACAAAATTTGATTTTTGGCTCGAGCCAATTCCTGAGAGTTTCCGATCAATTTTTTCATTTCTAAATACTTGCGATCCCATAACATCTACGCCAACTATTTGTACATCTTTGTAGTAAC
>JBCCLS010000021.1:0-13941 GCA_039026835.1 Bacteroidota bacterium
ATTTTGAATCCCTATGAAGCAATATAATATATCCAAACATCATTCTTTCTACTGTGTAGGCTTAAGCTATCAAAAAGCAGATGCACACATTCGTGGTAAATTTAGTTTGACCGATACTGATCAAGCTTCTATCCTTGAAGCAACTAAGGTTGAAAACATCGGTGATGGTGCTTTGATTATTTCTACTTGTAACCGTACCGAGATTTATGGTTTTGCTTCGCATCCGTGTCAATTCATCAAATTGCTATGTGATTATTCTAATGGAACTGCAGAAGATTTTCAAAAAGTAGCGTACATCTACAAAAATAGAGATGCTATCAATCAAATGTTCAGAGTTGGTAGCGGACTGGACAGTCAAATTTTAGGAGATTTCGAAATCATCTCACAATTAAAAAAAGGATTTAAAGCTTCTCAAAAAGTAGGATTAATTAATGGTTTTTTAGAGCGATTGGTAAATTCAGTGATTACTGCGAGCAAACGTATCAAAAACGAAACTGAAATATCATCCGGTGCTACTTCCGTTGCTTTTGCTTCGGTTCAGTACATTCTTAGAAACGTTGAAAATATTTCAGATAAAAATATTCTCTTGTTCGGAACAGGAAAAATTGGAAGAAATACCTGTGAAAATTTAATCAAGCACACTAAGAACGATCACATTACCTTAATCAATAGAACTAAAGACAAGGCAGAAAAAGTTGCTGGAAAGTTCAATGTAACGGTAAAAGATTTTTCAGCACTTTCAGAAGAAATACAAAAAGCAGATGTGCTAATTGTTGCAACTGGTGCCCACAATCCAACCGTTTCTAAGGAAGATATTTTAACCAATAAGGAGTTATTAATTTTAGATTCATCAATTCCTAAAAATGTTTCAAACAACGTTACAGAATTAGACAATGTTACGTTGGTACACTTAGACGCCTTGTCACAAATTACTGACGAAACTTTGGAACGCAGAAGAGCAGATATTCCAAAAGCAGAAATCATTATTTCGGAAGTGAAGTCTGAATTTAATTCTTGGTTGGAAACACGCAAATTCGCACCAACCATTAAAGCCTTAAAACAAAAATTAACAGCAATCAAAAATGCTGAGTTGGATTTCCAACGCAAAAAAATTAGTGATTTTGACGAATCACAAGCAGAAATAATCAGCAACAGAATCATTCAAAAAATAACTACACAATTCGCAAATCATCTCAAAGATGACAGTACTACTTCGGCAGAAAGTGTAGCTCTCATACAGAAAGTATTTCAATTGGAAAATAACTCACTATGAGTACACGCATCAGAATCGGGACTAGAGATAGTGAACTCGCATTGTGGCAAGCCAAAGTTGTACAAGAACAACTCGAATTTTTAGGTCATACAACAGAATTAATTCCTGTAAAAGCTACAGGCGATTTGGTACTTGACAAACCATTATACGAACTCGGAATCACCGGAATTTTTACGCGAACACTTGATATTGCCATGCTTAATGGCGACATTGACATTGCAGTGCATTCCTTAAAAGATGTGCCAACAATCCTTCCGAAAGGCATTGTACAAGCCGCGGTTTTAAAACGTGGAAATGTTCGTGACACGTTGGTTTTTAAAAATAACGAAGAATTTTTATCGCAACGCGATGCCGTTATTGCTACAGGAAGCTTACGCCGAAAAGCACAATGGCTCAACCGATATCCCACACATTCTATTGAAGATTTACGTGGCAATGTAAATACGCGTTTGCAGAAACTCCAAGATAACGAACATTGGAATGGTGCTATTTTCGCTGCAGCGGGATTGGGTCGTATTGGCTTACGCCCAGAAGAAGCGATCAATTTAGATTGGATGATTCCTGCCCCAGCACAAGGTGCGATCATGATTACGGCGTTGGAAGCAAATGAGGAAATATGTGCAATTTGTAAGGAAATTAATCATGAAGAAACTGAAATTTGCACCACAATCGAACGCAAATTTTTAAATCTGCTTGAAGGTGGTTGTACCGCACCAATCGGAGCAATTGCCAAAATAAAAGACGATACCGTTACGCTTGAAGGAGTGTTACTCAATACAGACGGCTCCAAACGTATTCATGTAAAACGCTATGAAAAACTAGGCGAACATGACGGATTGGCGAAATACTGTTCCGATTACATTATTGATCGTGGTGGAAAACGCTTGATGGAAGAAATTAAAAATGCTGGAAAAAAGATCAATGTGTATTCTACCAAACTCTTAACCGAAGCACAACGCCAGTTATTTACAAACGGAATTGTCTCAGAAAGTAGCGATTTCATCAAAATTAGCATTAACAGAATCAAGCCACAAGTCGTTCGCAAACCGATTAAAAATGTCATTATTACGAGTAAAAATGCAGTTGAAGCTTTGGCACAAAACTTTGCCGCTTCCGAATTGCAATTCGAAAATATATACTGTGTAGGACGCAGAACCAAAAAACTCATTGAGCAAAAAATTGGTCCCGTAACCAAATCAGCACGCAACTCACAACAATTGGCTGCCTATTTAGTGGAATATATAGAAGGCACAGAAGCAACTTATTTTTGTAGTGACATTCGCTTGGATACCCTACCAAAAACATTGGAAGAAAATCATATCCAAGTCAACGAAGTACACGCCTACAAAACCATTTTGGATGCAGAAAAATTACAAGAAGACATTGAAGGTGTCATGTTTTACAGTCCATCCACAGTTCAAAGTTACATTTCAGCTAACAAAGCTAAAGGAATTGCCTATTGCATTGGAGAAACTACTGCCAAAGAAGCCAAAAAGCACTTTGAAGATGTCCGCATTGCCAAAGTCCCAACGGTAGAAAGCGTCATTGAGCTGGTGAACGATAATTATTAGGTGTTAGGTCTTGGGTTTTGGGTGTTAGGTAATAGGGATTTGGCATTAGGGATTAGTCAAGTGCTAATGACCTGATAAAATCCTAGCGTCACTTCGAGTGATTTTTTGTCACTTCGAGCGCAGTCGAGATAAACAAAAAACAGTATCGAGAAGTATTTTAAATAAAAATAGATATGAGATACTAGTAGTGAGCTTTCTCAATTCTCAATACTAAAACCTCAATACTTAAAAAAACCAAGCGTCACTTCGAGTGATTTTTTGTCATGTCGAGCGCAGTCGAGATAAACAAAAAATAGTATCGAGAAGTACTTTGAAAAATAAAATAGACATGAGCGATTACTAATGAGCAATGAAACCTCTCAATACTCACTACTAATAGCTCAATACTAACAAGAAAAAATGATAAAAAACGATTTATTTTTAAGAGCGTTAAAAGGAGAAACCGTAGAGCGTCCGCCCGTGTGGATGATGCGTCAGGCAGGAAGATATTTGCCAGAGTTTATGAAAATTAAAGAGAAGTACGATTTCTTTACACGCTGTCAAACGCCTGAATTGGCAAGTGAAATCACCGTGCAACCGATTCGCAGATACGGAATGGATGCTGCTATTTTATTTTCTGATATTCTTGTCATTCCGCAAGCTATGAACATTGAAGTACAGATGAAGCCAAATTTTGGTCCGTACTTACCCAATCCTGTGCGTACGCAACAAGATGTTGACAATGTGATTGTTCCAGACCCTGAAGTGTTGGATTATGTATATCAAGCCATCAAAGCCACCAAAGAGTTGTTAAACGATGAAATTCCGCTCATTGGTTTTGCAGGCTCACCGTGGACAATTTTGTGTTACTGTGTGCAAGGGCAAGGCAGTAAAAACTATGACAAAGCCAAAAAATTCTGTTTTACCAATCCTGTAGCGGCACATCAATTATTGCAAAAAATTACAGATACGACCATTGCCTATCTCAAAGAAAAGGTAAAAGCAGGCGTCAACGCACTGCAAATTTTTGACTCTTGGGGCGGCATGTTATGCCCAACCGATTATCAGGAATTCTCTTGGCAATACATCAACCAAATCATTGAAGCATTGAAAGATGATGCGCCGGTTATTGCCTACGGAAAAGGCTGTTGGTTTGCTTTTCGAGAAATGGCACAATCCAATGCAGCAGCGCTTGGAGTTGATTGGACGTGTTCGGCACGAAACGCACGCTACTTGACGGGTGGAAATATTACTTTACAAGGAAACTTTGATCCCACACGATTGTATTCGCCGCCAGCGGAAATCAAAAAAATGGTGCATCAGATGATCAACGAATTTGGAAAAGATAAATATATCGTCAATTTAGGGCACGGTATTTTACCAGACATTCCATTGGACAATGCGAAAGCGTTTATTGATGCTGTAAAAGAGTATAAAGCCTAATTGTATTTGGCTCGTGCTTCTAGTAGTCGCTCTTATTCGTCATGCGAAACCATGTACTGAACTCGATTCAGTATTGATTCAGCATCTCTCAAGTAGCTACAATAAAGTTTCAAATAGTATATTTGCGATTTCTGATCTAATGCAGGTAGAAAGAGTATTGAGATGTGAGTAGTGAGTAGTGAGAGACTAGAAAAGTATCATCCCACGAAAGTGGAAAACGTATCAAGAAAACGCATCATTACCACATACATACGGTTGATGTTTAGTAGACAAATTAAATATTGAAAAACGTCTTCAGTTCTTGTATCAATTCTTGAGCTGCTACTTTTCTACCTTCTTTTACAATCGTTGAGTTGGTTGTGTCACTGTCATCAATCAACTCTAAGTCAAAATCGTATTGAACAACACTTTCAGTAAGATAGTTGTACGTGGAAATGTATATGAGTTTAGACTCTTTTTGAATACCAATCGCACACAAATCGGCTTTCCAATGATCTACAATTTGTAAATTATGAGTATGCATCAAAGGTTCAATTTGATGTAAAAAGTCAGTAATTGTGGTATCTTTTTTCAATTGAATATGTGTAATATGCTTCTAATATAAATCGAATTTCGACAAACTATCCCATAGAATACACATTTTATCATAAATTAGTGCTTATTCTAAATAGTATATCGTTATCCAAGCACAATTTTCCATAGCATTGTTAGCACCTGAAGATAAAAATTCGCTGTTTGAGTTGATTCAGACGAATGCTGACAGGTTGTACAAATATTTTCCTATCACAGCAAAAGAAGTAAGTTCGTTAGTTGCTGCCGAGTATTATATTCAAAAAAAGATGCGCGAAGTAGCTTCCCGAAAAAATTATACCTTTAAAATAGTTGCATCACAATCACAATTACCTATTGGTTTGCTTATTATCAAAAGGATTAACTGGAAACATAAAACCTGTGAATTGGCCTATTTTATTGATAGAAAATATGAAGGACAAGGCATCACTTCTGCGGGAATTTCTCAACTCATTACCTATGCCAAAGAAACGCTCGGATTGCGATCAGCGCGAATTCATATTGGTGAAGACAATCCTGGAAGTTTACGAATTGCTGTGAAACATCATTTTGAATTGATCAAACGCATCAAAAACGGACATGAAGATTTTCACGGAAATGTAATGGATGTTCTAGAATTTGAGCGTGAATTATAAAAGATGAATCAGCTTAAAAAGTTGATCATTCTTAAAACTAACTTTATAGCAACACTGAATGCAAATTGATACAATTGGCAACATAAAATTTGACAAAAAAACAATCAATTATCTGGCTGTTTTAAAACCTGCTGCCACTGCTATTTTACTATCGCCTTTTAAAACAAGTCTGAAAGACATCATACGCTATACCTTGATGGATTTGGAATTGAAAAGAGTTCTTTCTATCACACATAAAAATATGAAACTCCATCCAAATGATGTCCATGTGCGAAGACGTGATTCCTTAGAAATAGGCGAAAACTTTACAACGTATCGCAAAAGTGAATATGAAAACTACTTCCTGTCTTTTTTAAATGAGGAAAGTTACTATCACTTGCATTCGTATTTATATAAAGTATATGCAGATACACCGATGGACAGTCGCATGAAAAGAAACATACTGAAAGAGCATAAAATTCTCAATCTATTTTCGACAGCTTTTTCATTTAACATGCTTGGACTGTTTTTATTAAATGCTAACGGCAGAAAAGTTCGCAGAGAAATCAAACGTTATTTTGTAACAATTGAACAACATTTGCCACAAATCATAGAAAATTCACCAGAACAAGCGTTGCAACTGGTGTCGTTTTTGAAAGGAAATTTTTTCTTATTGAAAAATATATCGGTCGAAACGTTGGAAAAATTAAACCAGCGCATTCGGCTTCACAAAAAAGAAATAAAAGATGAATACTTTGATTTGTTTGATATCTTTGAGTTCTCTGACGTGTTTTTTCACGATATTTCAACAGAAATTAGTTGGCTTTTACGCAATATTGAACGAACATATAACAGAAAACAGGGAAGTTCAAATAACGGCGATACTTCCGCAGATTTTTTTTGATGAATACCAGTTATGATTTGAAAATTACTGTAAAAGAAAAAAGGTATTTTATTACAGTAATTTCAATATGTAAATGGTATAATTGTACATGCACACCATGATAAACGAAGCACTTAACGGAATCCGAGATTATTTTGTAGCATTCAAATTGCTCAATGAACTGAACTTATGGAAATATTTTAGAATTCCAATCATTGTCAGCTTCCTGCTCGGAGTCACCATCATTTTTTCTTCCTACAGTTTGGCAGACGATATTGGTGCATTCATTGCCAGTGCTTGGATATTTTCGTGGGGAAAAGATGTTGTGTTTGTCATTAGTGCTTTTATAGGAGCATTGTTTGTGTTTGTGATTGGCGTTATCATTTTTAAACATGTATTAATGATTATTGTAGCTCCTTTTATGAGTCCAATTTCAGAGAAAATAGAACGTCATTTATATGGCATTGTCAAACGATCGGGCACAGGCTTCAAAGCGCAAACTTCTGCTTTTGCAAGAGCATTTCAACTCAGCATTCGCAATTTTCTTATGGAACTCTTATGGATTACGCCCTTTTTTATCTTTAGTTTCATTCCTGTAGTGGGTTCGCTTTTTGTTGTACTTATCTTTTTAGTACAAGCGTATTATGCAGGTTTTGGCAATATGGATTATACCTTGGAACGCTATTTTCCATATCAAAGAAGCATTGAATATGTACGTGCACATCGCGGAATTGCTATTGGCAATGGAATTGTTTTCATGTTAATTCTACTCATTCCGGTTGTTGGAATTCTTATTGTACTTCCACTTTCTGCTGTGGCAGGCACCATCAGCACACTTCAAGAATTACATACCAAAAAATAACAGATTATAAGAACAAGCAACCTATACGTATTGTTTTTTGCGTATTTTTAGGAATTAAAGTGATAAACCAAAACTAAAAAACGATTTTTATGAAAAAAAACAATGTCAAACTGGGAATCAGAAAAAACACAATTGCTGCGCTAGGAAGCAAAGCACAGGATATGATTCGTGGAGGATTTAGAGCCGTTACTTCCGAAAGTTGTCCAGGCGACCAGTGTCCTACCAAGAAAAAATCTTGTGATGGCGGCGGAATTTGCGATGATTTGCAAGCGCCTTAAAAAAGTTTCAAAACACAAAAAAGAAGTCTATATCGGCTTCTTTTTTTGCTTTTAGGAATCTAGTATATTTCTTGTATAAAAAGTACCTTTGCAACACGTTATTATTAAAGAATTACTTATGAAAGATCGCTTTCTTAACTACATCCATCAACTGCAAGATACTATTACTTCGACGCTAGAAACCATTGATGGAACTGCGAAATTTGAAGAAGATATATGGGAACGCCCAGAAGGCGGCGGCGGACGCACACGTGTTATTGAAAATGGAGCGATTTTTGAAAAAGGTGGTGTAAACATTTCCGCAGTGCATGGCGAACTTCCGGAAGCCTTACGTAAAAATTTTAACGTAGAACAAGGTGATTTTTTCGCCTGTGGATTGAGTTTGGTATTGCATCCCAAAAATCCGTTTATTCCAACTGTACATGCCAATTGGCGCTATTTTGAAATGTATGATGCAGCAGGAAATATTGTGACACAATGGTTTGGTGGTGGACAAGATTTAACACCGTATTATCTGTTTGACGAGGATGCCATTCACTTTCATAGCATTTGTAAAGAAGCTTGTGACAAACATCATCCTGAATTCTATCCAAAATACAAGGAAACCTGCGATAATTATTTTTGGAATGCACACCGAAATGAAGCTCGCGGCGTGGGCGGATTGTTCTTTGATTATCTCAAAAAAACAGACGAATTCACTATGCAAGATCGCTATGATTTTGTGACTGAAATTGGAAACAGTTTCCTCAACAGTTATGTTCCAATTGTAGAACGTCGCAAAGATGCAGCATACACACAAGCCCACAAAAATTGGCAAGAAGTACGTCGCGGACGCTATGTAGAATTCAACTTAGTTCACGATCGCGGAACTTTATTTGGACTCAAAACCAACGGACGAATTGAAAGTATTTTAATGAGTTTACCACCAACCGTACAATGGAAATACAATCACCATCCTGAAGCAGGAAGTCACGAAGCAAAACTCATTGAAGTCTTACAAACCCCAAAAACTTGGGTGTAAAATTTTGTAACCATGGAACACTACCGAAAACTAGAACGTATGTATTTGGCGTCTAATGTCAATACACAACTCTATGAAACTACCGAAGTAACAATTGGAGACGAAGTAGCAACCATTTCCATTACGATAGATGCAAAGTATTTTCATGCATTGGGCGCAATTCACGGTTCGGTATATTTTAAATTGTTGGACGATGCTGCTTTCTTTGCTGTCAACTCCATTGTCAAAGATGTGTTTGTATTAACAACTTCCTTCAACATCAACATTACGAGACCTGTCAGTCAAGGGAAAATTACAGCCACAGGAAAAGTCAAATTTAAATCAAGAAATTTATACATCGCGGAAAGTACATTGATTGACGAAAAAGGACGCGAAATTGCCTTTGGCACTGGAAATTTTGCTAAAAGTAGAATTTCACTCTCCGAAGAAATTGGGTATAAATAAAAAAATCCAGCACAATTCTAAAAAATTATACTGGATTTTTGAAGTATATACCTGCTTTTATTTAAAACCCAAACATACCATTTGCGTTTGCCAATCCTTCGGTTGGAATTTCCTGAATAACATCCCAATGTTCTACCGCTTTGCCATTTTCAAAACGGAACAAATCGTAAAAAACTTGCTGCTTTCCATTCCAAGTTCCTTCACTCACCGTCAAGACAAAATTGCCTTCTCCCAATACTTTGTGGATTTTTGTGTACGTAAACATGTTATTCTGAGCTGTTAAATATTCCACAGCTTCCATAATTCCAGACAGACCATCTTTAATAGCAGGATTGTGCTGACGGTAATGTTCCGCACTAATATATTCTGTGATTTTCGCTGGATTTTTTCCCATCAAAATATCTTCTACTAACGCTTTTGCGAGTGCTTTATTTTCGGCTGTTTTATCCAAATCCGTTGCAGTTGTTGGACCGTCGGTTTGTGTTCTTCCGTTAGCGGTTTCGGTGACCAAAGCCGTCATCGCGTCCCAATGTTCCGCAACTTTTCCCTGTTCGTCTACGCGGATAATATCAAACGATACCATTTCGTCGGCACCAAAAGGTGTTGCATTGCGCCAAATATTATGCATAAACACATAATTGCCATCTTGGAACATGCGTATATTTTCACCCGTAGTTTTATGTTCCTCAAGTATGGATAGCATTCCTATAAATGGCTCCAATCCTGTTGGAATAAACGGATTGTGCTGAGTATAATCGGCATTTGCCAATGATCTCATTGTTTCTGGATTGTTTTGAAGTGCGGCAGCTAAAAACGCACCTACAGTTTCTTTGTGTTTCATAGTGGACGTGTTAGATTGTTGTTCAGTATTTGTAGTGGTTTTGGTATGGCAAGAAGCAATCATACCAGCAATTATCAGCATTGTAAATACTTGTCTCATCTTTTAAAAATTATTACTTTTGATTTGCAAGCGAAATTATATAAATAACTTGCAAATCACAAGTAAAAATAAAATTAATTTCATTTTGCAAGTAATATTTTAAAGAATCCTACGAGATGAATCAGAAATTTAGATGCGATTGTCCCTTTACTTCTGCCCTAGATATTTTGGGCGATAAGTGGATATTGGTGATCGTGAAGCAAATGCTTTTGGAAGGCAAAGAAACGTTCAAAGATTTTACAGAAAGTGAAGAAGCCATTGCGACCAATATTCTTTCAGCCAAACTAAAATTACTAGAAGAATCGGGCATTATCATCAAAACAAAACGTCCAAACAATAAAAAGACAAACTTGTACCTCTTAACAGAAAAAGGATTGGCATTGACACCTATACTTGTGGAATTGGCTTTTTGGAGCGATCATCATTTAAGAGATATACATCCAAGTATTTTAGAAGGTGAAGGCATCAAATTGATCCGAAATGACAAAGCCGCTTTTACCGCTTTTTTCGAAAAGAAATACCGTGATAAGTTGGCTACGATGGACTTCGAATACTAAATTTTCAAAACATATTATAAAGGTCAATAGCTTACAAAAAATATGCTAAGTTTCAACGTTTAGCGCGACTTTTATCAAAAACTATCGTATTTTTAAATAATATTTAAAATCTGTTTTTGAAAAAGACATACAAATGTTAGAAAGTCTATTAGAAGCCTTACAATTTTCTCCCAATAATATACCGCTGAAACTGCAAATTGCGAAGCTATTCATGCAACAAGGAAGTTTTGCAGAAGCGGAACAACAATTAATCCAAGTCATCGATTTGGATGGCAATCATGTAGCCGCCAAATATGAGTTGGCCAGTTGTTTTTACAAGCAACAAAAATTGACAGCCGCAGAAGTGTTGTTAGAAGAAATCATCAAGGTGAATGCCGAAGAAAAGTATCTGGAATTGCTGTGCTACTGTCAAATCAATCAAGAAAATTACAGCGATGCACAAGAAACCTACAAGGAAATATTGGCAAGCAATCCTAACTATGAGAATGAAGATTTTGACAACGCACTCAAAATAACCACCACACGCGAACCTGATTTTATTGATGAAGATGGCTTGTCTTTCCTTAAAAAACCGACGACCAATTTTGCCAGTATTGGCGGCATGGAAAATATCAAAAAGGAGATTGATCTTAAAATCATCAAACCGTTGGAGCATCAAGATTTGTACAAAGCATACGGGAAAAAGATTGGTGGTGGAATTTTATTATACGGTCCGCCAGGTTGTGGAAAAACACATATTGCACGTGCCACAGCAGGTGAAATTAATGCAAATTTTATCAGTGTTGGCATTAATGATATTTTGGATATGTGGATTGGAAATTCTGAAAAAAACTTACACGAAATCTTTGAAACTGCTCGAAAAAATACGCCCTGTGTCATTTTTATAGATGAAATTGATGCGCTTGGCGCGAATCGAAACGATGTCAATAAATCGTCAGGAAGAACCGTTATCAATCAATTTTTGGCAGAATTGGACGGAATTGAAGCAGATAATGATGGAATTTTGGTGTTGGGCGCTACCAATGCGCCATGGCATTTAGATCCTGCCTTTCGCCGTCCAGGACGATTTGATCGTATCATCTTTGTATCGCCACCCGATGTAGAAGCAAAAGCTGCGATTTTTAATATTCATCTCAAAGAAAAACCTACAGAAACCATTGATTATATGGCATTGGCAAAAGCTGCTAAAGAGTTTTCTGGAGCCGATATTCAAGCAGCAATTGATGTGGCAATTGAGACCAAACTAGAAGCTTCTTTCAAGGATGGAATTCCCAAACCTTTGAGTACAAAAGACATCTTAAAAGCCATCAAAAAAGTAAAACCAAGCACCAAAGAATGGTTTGTATCTTCAAAAAATTATGCTTTGTATGCCAACGACAGCGGATTGTACGATGATATTTTAGCCTATCTAAAAATAAAAAAATGATTGAGTCTAAAAACCATCTCAGAGGCGTACAACTGTTTGAATTGGGACGTTTTGAAGAAGCCATCAGCTACTTAAGTGATGCCGTTTCTGAAAGCGTCTACAATTATCCTAGCAAGTACTATTTGGCGTTGTGTTTTTTTAATGTGGGCAACTATGGTAAATCTTCACAAATGATTGATGATTTATTGCGCGAAACCCCGAATGAAGGCAATTTGTTCTTCCTAAAAGCTCAAATCGCTTCCCGATTGGACAAATTACAAGAGGCAATCCGTTTGGTGAATACAAGTATTGAACTCGATCCGTATCAAGCAGATTATTTTGGATTTAAAGGCGCCTTGTTGATGGACAAGAAAAAGTTTGAAGAGGCATTGCATTTTGTCAACGAAGGGTTACAACTTGATCCTAAAAACACTGCGTGTTTAAACATCCGTGCTCGCTTATTAACCAAGCTAAATCGCAAAGAAGAAGCCAATCAAACTGTGGAGCACATTTTGTTTGACAATGCTGAAGACGATTACGCACATGCCAATGTTGGTTGGGTTTCATTGGAAAATGGCGATACAAAAAAAGCGCTGCATCATTTCAAACAAGCATTACAACTCAATCCAAATATGCAATATGCACGCGAAGGCATGGCAACAGCGATCAAGTCAAAAAACCTGTTGTACAAATGGTATTTAAAATATGCCTTTTGGATGAGCAAACAATCGTCGCAGAATCAATGGATTTTTATCATTGGCTTGTATGTTGCGTATCGCATCGGCATACAAGTGTTGCGAGCATCTGATTTAACTTTTTTGGTAATTCCCTTGATTATTGTATACCTAGTTTTTGTGCTCGGCGGCTGGATTATGGAATCGTTGTCCAACACCATTTTGCTAGGAGATTCCTATGGAAAATATTTGCTGACTGAGAATGAAAAGTACAGTGGTTATGCATTTGGCGGACTCGCATCGGCAGGAATTTTAGGTGTGATTTTATTCTTTGTGTTTGACAATCCATTGTACATGCTTTGGGGCTTTGCTTGTTTTTGTGCGTTGTTGCCATTGCCGGGATCATTCTTACGAGAATCCAAAAGAGCAAGAATGCTTGGATTATGCTACGGAATCGCTATGCTTTGTGTAGGCTTTTTGGGCATGTTATTCACATCAGACATTATGCTTGTTGGCGGCATTGTGTTAGGAATGATGGTGATTTATACGTGGTTGTTTAATTTCATTTCATAGTTTAATACTTCATCACCAATACATATCCTTGAAGCGCCACTGCATCTGCTAAAAACTGATTGATTTGCGTAAATCTTTGTTGCAATTCTTGAAAGTTTTCTTCGAATTGCTCCATTTTATACACGCCTTCCTCCTTCATATTTGTAAGATTATAGTGCTGAAATAAACGTTCAAAAGAAACAGATTCAAACAGAGTTTTTTTGGCGAGTGTATGTTCCAAATCCCAATAATAAAGTGGAAATCCTTGTCCAGAAATAGACGTAGAATGCACAATTCCATCATAAAAAAATGGCGTAGCGTCTTTAAAGTTTCTAACAGCATTTTTATGTTTGGCAAACAAATAGTCAAACACTTCGTAGGTTCTATTCGTATCGTAATAAAACTTTGTATCAAATTGCTGTTTAGGATAAAATTGCAGCAATTCTTTGGCATCTTTTCGGAGCGCAATCCAATCAGGATGACCAAAATCGACAAACGTATCTTCCAATGCTTTTGGAAGTGCAAACACAGCTTCACCATATTCAGAATCTGATTGTAATGCTGCCTTTGTCAGGATACGTTCAGCTTCTTTCGGAACTGCCAATAAAGAGATATCTATTGCCATAAATCGATGAAAATTTAATCGTAAAAGGACTTGGTTTTTTTAGATTTCTTTTGGTTTGATTGTCTTTTAAACTCATACAGAATTTTTTCTATTCCCAAAAAATGAGTTCACAATAAAAAGTCAAAATGAGTTCATTATCTTTGTGATGTTTAACCATAGAAACATAATTTTAATATAACAATTAAAAGCAATTTTTAGTCTTTTCCGCAGTATAACATAAATTTTTCGTTAAAATTTTTGAAGCCATGGA
>JBCCLS010000022.1:0-13641 GCA_039026835.1 Bacteroidota bacterium
ATTAAATCGTATACAATAGAATGATCAACATTTTGGATGAACTTTGATGCGCTATTGTTGCGTCTGTTCGCTACTATATTTATATTTGAGAAAAAGCTTTGCATGCGTATTTCTCAACTATATTTACTAATCATTTTTGTATTCTTCATTTCTTGTTCGGAGACTTCTACACATACATATACCAATGCGCTTGTCAATGAATCGAGTCCTTATTTATTGCAACACGCACACAATCCTGTCAATTGGCAACCGTGGAGCGAGAAAATTCTAGCGAAAGCGCAACAAGAAAACAAATTAATCTTATTCTCTATCGGGTATGCATCTTGTCATTGGTGTCATGTGATGGAGAAAGAAACTTTTGAAGATGAAAAAGTAGCTGAATTTATGAATGCGCATTTTATCAATGTAAAGGTGGATCGTGAAGAACATCCTGATATTGATAAAACATACATCAAAGCGGTACAAATTATGACAGGAAACGCGGGTTGGCCACTTAATTGTATTACTTTGGCTAGCGGAGAGCCTGTGTGGGGCGGAACGTATTTTACCAAAGAAAATTGGATGAATTCGTTGGAACAAATTGTCAAAATTCATAAAGAAAATCCTGAGAAAACTGCCGAATTCGCCAAAGAGCAAGCCCAACGAATGAATGCATTGCAACGGTTTTCTGATGACGATTTGAATCTGACACAAATTGCTACAGATAGTATCATCCACACATGGACAAAGGAACTTGATGAAGATGCAGGCGGACTGAAAGAGTCTGAAAAATTTCCACGACCTACAAATTATCACTTTTTATTGCGTTATGCTACCATGCAGCAAAAAGAACCATTGCGCAATCATATCAATTTGACATTAACAAACATTGCCAATCGCGGATTATTTGATCACGTAGAAGGTGGATTTGCACGCTACACGACAGATGCATTGTGGAATATTCCACATTTTGAAAAGATGTTGTACGACAATGCACAATTGATCTCTTTGTTTTCGACAGCCTATCAAACACAGCAGAAACAGCGCTATAAAGAAGTCGTATACCAAACACTCGATTTTATCGAAAAGCAATTTGCACGAACAGATGGTCTGCTATACGCTTCGCTGAATGCAGATAGTTTGAATGAAGAAAATGAATTGGAAGAAGGCGCGTATTATGTTTGGGAAAAAGAAGCCTTACAACAACTCTTAAAAGAGGATTTTGCGCTGTTTTCAGATTATTTTCAATTGGATTTGATTCCGACAACTGAAGATGGAAAACATGTACTTGTGCAAGGATATACAAATGAAAATTTTGCCAAAAAGCATGAGCTATCACAAGAAAAGCTTGCCAAAAAAATCACGCAATGGAAAATGATACTCTTATCAGCACGCAAACGCAGAAAAGCGCCTGAAACAGATACCAAAGTCATTACCGCTTGGAATGCCTTGATGCTAAAAGCCTACACAGATGCTTACAAAGTTTTTGGAGATGAAAGCCTTAAAAACACAGCAATTAAGATGGCAAATACAATCAAAGAAAAATTAATTACCAAAGAAGGCAGCACACTTCGAAGTCTGGACAACAAAGGAATTTCGGGATATTTGGAAGATTATGCATTTTTGATTGATGCGTTTTTAGGAGTATACCAAATTACTTTTGATGCACAATGGTTGCAAGAAGCCTTGTCGTTGACGGAGTACACAATTACGCATTTTTATGATACAGAACAACAATTATTTGCATTTAGCGAAACCAAAGGTAACGGACTCGCTTTTAAAGAATTTGATGTGGAAGATGGCGTGATACCTTCTGCCAATGCAGTCATGGCGAATAATTTATTCAAGTTAAGTCACTATTTTGGCAATGAAGATTTCTTATCGAAAAGCAAAAAAATGTTACAACGCGTATTGCCCGATGCTATTGCCTATCCGTATTTATATGCCAATTGGTTGCAGTTGTATTTGAATCTGTCTGAACCATTTTATGAAGTCGTAATCAATGGAAAAGATGCCATCGCGAAAGCTAAAGAATTACATAAAAACTATCTACCAAATATCATTCTGTGCGGAAGTACGACTGAAAGCAACTTACCGTTACTCGAAAATCGTTTTTACGAAGACAACACCTTTATTTATGTCTGTGTGAATAGAGCGTGTAAGTTGCCAACGGAAAGTGTGGAAAAAGCATTAAAGCTAATGAAATAAGACTAAAAAACTAATCAGCTCAATCACTAAACCCACTAACTCTCAGCACGCCTTTCTTCCAATGCTACCTCAATCTCTTGCATTTTTTTAGAAGTCAACGGATAAAACCATAAAGCAATGACACCAACCAACACAAACAAAGCTGGCACGATACTCATATTCAACTTGATTCCTTCTAACATTTCAGGTGTTTTTACTGCAGCATCACCGTCGTAATTGAAATAGTTTAAAATCATTAGCGTGATAAATCCTGCCATTCCACCACCAAATTTCATGGCAAATGTTCCTGCAGAAAAGATCAATCCTGTGGCACGGCGTCCATTTTTATATTCTGAATAATCTGCCGCATCACCCAACATGGCAAAGAATAATACAGGCATTAATCCGGCTCCAAACTCCGATAAAATTCCCAAAGAAAAAATACTTCCTACCTGATTTGCATCTAGCCAATACATGGCTCCAGCTGTAATTGCTGAAAACACGATGCTTATGATAAACAACTTTACTTTTCCAAACATTCGCGTCAATGCAGGCGCAAATAGTGTAGAAATCATAGAAATAACAAGCAACGATAATAAATACAATCCTGCCAAGCCTTTTTCTCCGCCCCAAGCGACCAAACTTCCAAATATGGAATCTTCATCTTGTACATAATGTGTAAAGTAATACATCGTCGTACTTTGTTTGATCACATTATACGTCACAAAAACAAATCCGATAAATAATAAAATAAACCATGCTTTGTTTTGAAGTAAATCTTTATAATCTTCTTTAAGATCACTTTTGGTTTGAACCTGTATGCGTTCGCGCGTGGTATAAAAGGTAATTAAAGAACATCCCGCCAAAATAAACGCCAAGACATACATAGTATATTGATAGCCCAAATTTTCATTTCCAGCACCCAGATAATCTACCAAAGCAATGACACCAATTGTCGCAATAATTCCGCCAAAATACGCTCCAAAAAAACGATAGGAAGACAATTCGGTGCGTTCTTTTACATCACTTGTCATCACGCCCATCAATGCAGAATATGGAACATTATTTGCCGTATACATTAGTGTGTAAAAGATAGAAGTTCCATATGCCCAAATCACTTTTCCTGTCAGACTCAAATCAGGTGTAGTAAACTGTAACACTAGCGCAACCGCAAAAGGCAACGCTGTCCATAGCAACCACGGACGAAATTTTCCATACTTGCTTTTGGTACGATCAGCAATATTTCCCATAATCAAATCGGTGACTCCATCGCTCAAACGAATCAAAAATATTAAGGTAGCTGCAACTGCGGCTTCCAGTCCAAAAACATCCGTGTAAAATATTGGTAAAAAATACGAAACAGTTCGCCAGGCAATATTGGCAGCGGTATCGCCTAACGCGTATCCAACTTTTTCTTTAAAGGTCAATTTTGTTTGTGTCGCCATGATCTGATCGGTGTATTTTTTATGTTAAAAATGTAATTAATGTAACAATTGCAAAGCTTACCAATGCTAAAATCGTTGTCATCACTGTCCAACTTTGAAACGTCTGTTTTTCGTTAATTCCTAAATATTTACTCACTAGCCAAAATCCACTGTCATTGACGTGCGACATGATCGATGCACCTGATGCAATTGCAATGACCAACAATGCTTTGTCTATATCTGTAATACTTTCCTGTCCCATAAGTAATGGCGAAGTAAAACCAGCCGCTGTAATCATTGCCACGGTAGCAGAACCTTGTAAAATTCGAACCAACACGGCAATAAAAAAACCGAAGATAATGATTGGAATGCCAATTTCCGCAAAATATTTGGCCAACATTTCGCCTGTTTTTGTAGTGACTAATATTTCCTTAAAAACACCTCCGGCGCCTGTTAACAGAATAATGATTCCTGTAGGTCCCATGGAATTGGAAGTAATGTCTAGTAATTTTTTCTTTGAGACTTTTCTTCGAATGCCCAGCAGATACCAAGCAATTAAATTGGCAAGAATCAACGCTACAATTGGGTTTCCAATGAGTCCAATCCATGCTTTTACATCTTTAGAAATGATTTCTTCACCTACAAATGGACTGTTGATGATGGTATTGCACACAATTAAAAGAATTGGAATTCCAATGATTGACAAAATCAATCCGATGGCTGGATACTGTTCCTCTTTTGTAGTTTCTGAGCTTACCGGTGGCGCTTCTACATGTAGTTTTTCTGAAATGTATTTTGCAAAAATAGGCCCGCAAACAATCGCCGTCGGAATTCCCACAAGCAATCCAAACACAATCACCCAACCTAAATCGGCTCCTAAAATATCTGCCACGGCAATTGGTCCAGGTGTGGGTGGAATGAACGAATGTGTAATGGCCAATCCTGCCAAGAGCGGAATGGCATAGAGTAATAATGATTTTTTGGTTCGTCGTTGTAATGAATAGATAATAGGAACCAGAATGATAAATGCTACATCAAAAAATACGGGAATGGCAATGAGGAATCCTGTAATCATCAATGCCCACGAAGCCCGTTTTTCGCCAAATTTTTTCAATAGAAATCTTGCTAAGGCTTCTGCTCCGCCAGAATATTCCAAAATAGATCCAAAAATAGCGCCCAACCCAATGACCAAGGCGACAAAACCGAGCGTATCGCCCATGCCCTTTTTAATGGTTTCAATGATGGCTAAAGGTTCCATTCCTGCTAAAATTCCCACCGTAATACTCGCAATCAACAACGAGATAAACGACTGAATTTTAAATCCTAAAATTAATACCAACAATACAGTGATTCCTGCTAAAACGGATAACAGTAAGGAAATATCTACGATTGCTTTGTCTGCTTCTAAAATTAAATCCATTAGTATTTTTTCCAGTTATAGTGAAACTTTTGTCCTGTGGGATCATTTACTTTTTGAAATGTATGCGCCCCAAAAAAATCGCGCTGCGCCTGAATCATATTAGCAGAAGTACGTTCGGTTGTCATCATAATCCAATATGAATAGGCTTCCGAAAAACAAGGAACATTCATGCGATGGTCCAACGCATATTTTAATATTTCTTTGACACTGGCTTCCTGTTGCTGTAATTTTTGTGTGATATTAGTGTCGTCTAACAGCGAATTGTGCTGTTGGAAAACTTCGATACTTTGTTGCAACAGCTCTGATTTTATGATGCAACCGTTAGACCAAATTCTACAGATATCCGCAAAATTCAATTGCCAATTGTATTCGTGAGAAGCTGCTCGGAGCAATTCAAATCCTTGATGTAAATTGAGGATGCGTGCAAAACTGTAGGCTTCTTTCAACTTGGAAACGTCCAAATTCTCTTTTGTATTTTCTGCAACTTGTACAGCTAATTTTTGTCTCTTTTGTTTGAATGATGAAATGTATCGCGCATACACTGCTGCCGTTTTAATGGTTGTCGGAATTCCCAATTCCAACGCTGCTTTGCTCGACCATGAACCTGTGCCTTTGTTGCCTGCTTTGTCCAAAATGGTATCCAACACATAGTCGTCATCTTCTTTTGCAGTGAGAATTTGCGCAGTGATTTCCAATAGATAACTCGCCAATTCACCTTGATTCCATTCGTTGAAAAGTGCAGCGATTTGGTCGTAACTTTTGGTTTTCCCTAAAATTTCATACAATTCTGCTAGCAACTGCATGTCGCCATATTCAATTCCATTGTGTACCATTTTTACAAAATGTCCCGCACCGTTTGGACCGATAAAACCACAACACGGTTGTCCATTTGTATCTTTTGCTGCGATGGTTTCCAAAACATTGGCTACTTGTTGATAGCTTTTCAAATCACCTCCAGGCATTAGTGACGGACCTTTGAGCGCTCCTTCTTCTCCACCCGAAATGCCAACACCTAAAAAGTGAATGTTTTTTTCTTGTAGAGATGCGATTCTTCTATTCGTGTCTTGATAATGTGAGTTGCCGCCATCGAGAACGATATCTCCTTCCGAAAGTAACGGCAACAAATTTGCTATGACTTGATCAACGGCATTTCCCGCGTTGACCATCAACAAAATTTTGCGAGGCATTTCTAGGGCACTGACAAAATCCTTCAACACAGAAAAACCTTGCACATTTTTATCCGCATACGCATCTTCAAATTTTCCAGCAACATTGACTTCGTGTTCCGTCTCCCGATTGTACACCGTTACTGAAATGTCATGATTCAATGCGTTGATGGCAATACTTTTTCCCATGACGCCCAATCCTATGATTCCAAAAGAAGCTTTCATGATGTTTGTTTGATTTTGTTAAGTATATGTGTCACGATGACTTCAGGCGACTCTTGAATCGACAGATGCATTCCGTAGTTGGGTTCTTCAAGCGTATCAAACTGCGATTGCAACAAGTTGACATCCATAAAATGTTCACGCTGCTGCATGCGTTGTTGTATGAGTTGAAAATCACCTTTGAGATATATCCACTGGAGTGAAGCTATTCCTTTCGCTAAAATTTCTCGATAGCTTTCTTTAAGTGCGGAACAGGCTAAAATCATTCCGTTTTGTTGTGATCTTTTTATAAGTTCTTGGTTTAAATTTTCCAGCCAAGGTTTTCGATCAGTATCTGTCAATGCAATACCATTTGTCATTTTTTGTATGTTTTCTGTGGGATGAAACGCATCGGCATCCACAAAAGGAATTCCTGTAGCAGTAGCTAATGATTTCCCAACTGTGGTTTTGCCGCAACCGCTAACGCCCATGATGACAAAAACACTATTCATATTTTATAGTCGTTTGCAATCCTGTAGCAGAATTTTGTCCGACGTATATCTTAAACGCTCCTTTTTCCACACCAAATTCAGCATCGTTGTCATAGTATTTTACATCGTCTAATGAAAGTGTAAACGTTACTTCCGTTGCTTCGTTTGGTTTTAGGTGTACATGTTGATAGCCTTTTAGCTCTCTTACAGGTCTTGTAATGCGTCCGACTACATCTTGCACATAGAGTTGCGCAATATCACTTCCGGCGCGTTTTCCTGTATTTTTTACAGTTGCTTTTATGGTTACATCGTTGTTTTCAGAAATAGTATTGCTGGAAAGTGTTATATCGCTGTATTCAAATGTGGTGTAGCCCAAACCATATCCAAACGGATATTGTGGCAAATATCCAATGTCAAGATAATGCGTTGTGTTTCCAAGTGAGCTTTGCCACGCACCAATTGGAATGCTGTCCATTTGTACAAATTCTTCTGGAATTACAGGTCTTCCTGTTGTTTTATGATTGTAATAGATTGGTGATTGTCCAGCTACTTTTGGCCACGTTACAGGCAAGCGTCCACTTGGTTCTGCCATTCCAAAAATCATATCGTGAATTGCTGGTCCACCCATGGTTCCTGGATGCCAAGTCATGAGAATGGCAGTTACATCATCTAGAATATTTCCGACTGTAATTGGTCTTCCTGCCATGATGACTAAGACGATTGGTTTGCCTGTTTTTGCCAATTCTTTGATCAATTGTTCTTGTGCTCCTGGCAGACTGATATCGGCACGACTGTGTGCTTCGCCAGAAAGTATGGCTTCTTCACCGCCGATAAAAAGTACTACATCTGATTGTTTGACTACAGCTATTGCTTTTGAAAAATCTTTTGTTGATTTATCCCTTGAGTACGACAATACTTCTACAAATGTAACGTTGGTATTGTTGTCCTGAAATGCTTTTAGTGGTGTTTGGGTAAATTTCCCATCACCATCAAACGACCACGTTCCTAATTGCTCTCTTGGTTTGTTTGCCAACGGACCAATTACAGCTACTTTTGTTCCTGTAGTTAATGGTAGAATATTGTTATCATTTTTGAGCAAAACCGAACTTTTGATCGCAGCATCTTTTGCCATTGCTAAGTGTGCATCTGCATAGAGATTATCGCTTTTATCGACTCGATACGGATTTTCAAATAAGCCCATTCTGAGTTTTACTCTCAAAATTTCAGCAACCAAATTATCTATTTGAGTTTGTGTCACTTTCCCTTCGTTTAAGAGTTCTTTTGTGTATTTTTCGAAGGCGACGCTGGTCATTTCCATATTCAACCCTGCATTTAGTGAAATTTCACCGGCGTGTTTTAGGTCTGTTGCAAATCCGTGCGCAATCATTTCTTCGACAGATTCCCAATCGGACACTACAAAACCGTCAAAGCCATATTCATTACGTAAAATATCTGTCAATATTTTTTTATCGCCTGAGGCTGGAATTCCATTCATTTCATTAAACGCCGTCATAAAGGTTTGCGAACCTACCTCCACAGCTGATTTGAAAGGTGGCAAATATATGTTGTGTAATTGTGCTTCACTGATGACTGTTGTATTGTAATCGCGTCCGCCAATTGCAGCTCCATATCCTATGAAGTGTTTTGCGCAGGCAAGCATGCTTGTAGGATCGTTGAGACTGTCACCTTGAAATCCTTTTACATAGGCTTCTGATAGTTTGGCTGCCAAAAATGGATCTTCTCCTGGCGATTCAGCAATGCGTCCCCAACGCGCGTCACGAGCAATGTCTAACATTGGTGCAAAGGTCCAACGGATTCCAAAAGAAGAAGCTTCTACCGCAGCCACACGCGAAGAGTTTTCTGCAACTTTTGTATCCCAACTTGCTGCCATTCCCAACGGAATTGGAAATAGGGTTTTGTATCCGTGAATTACATCACGTGCAAAAATGAGTGGAATTTTGTTTGGACTTTCTTCTACAGCAATACGTTGCAACTCGTCCACAAATTCCGTATTCGTTACATTTAAAAAAGCACCAATTTTTCCATCACGAACGGCTTGTTTTAAAGAATCTGAAAGTTCTCCTTTGACTCTACTCGACGTTCCGCGCAAATTTAGTTGCCCAATTTTTTCATCCAACGACATTTTTGATAATAGTTCTGAAATCTTTGCCTCAAGCTCGTTGGTTGGTTGTTGTTCTTGCTTACATGCTATCATCAAGAGTAGCAGGCTTGCCAATAGATATATTTTTTTCATCTTATTTTGTAGTTTCTTGGTTGGTCAACAACGTGTCTTTTAGGATTGGTTTTTTGAAAAAATCACTTCGTACGCCTTTGGTATTTAACTTTATTTTGAAGATAGAACCTGCATCAGGATATTTGGCTTGCTCTTCTGCTGTCATGTCTAAATTGGAAGTAGTGATGTAGAGAATGTCTAAGTTTTCGCCGCCAAAAGCGCAGGCTGTTACATTGTGCGCAGGCACTTTTATTTTTTGAATGCGTTTTCCAGTCTTTGGGTCATAGTTTACGATGCCGTCGCCATTCCATAAACCTACCCAAAGTGTATCATTTTCGTCAATGGCCATACCGTCTGGAGCGCCATCTTCTACTGGAATCGTTGCTACTATTCTTTCATTGGAAATTGTACTAGTCCCGATATCAAAATCATACGCTTTTATGTGTGTTGTGGGCGTATCAATGTAGTACATGGTTTTGTGATCTTTGGACCATACAATTCCGTTAGAAATAGTAATGTTTCCTAACATTTTCGTCACATTTCCTTGGGCATCTACTTTGTGTAAATTCCCGCCAGGATTTTTCTGTGAGTAATCCATAGCACCAATCCATAAATTTCCATTTGGATCGCACTTTCCATCGTTTAAGCGTGTGCCAGGATTATCAGCTTCCACATCGGCTAACTTGGTGATTTCTTCCGTCGTAATATCCACCACATACACACCGTCGTTTAGTGCCACAATTACTTTGTTTTTTTCTTCCGAAGGTACGACTGTCCCGATGGGCGCGGGCATTTTTATTTCTTTATTTGTTTTGTCTTTTGGAGCATACACATTGAGTGATTCGCCAATAATATCTACCCAATAAAGGACATTGTTTTTGTAATCCCAAAAAGGACCTTCGCCCAATTTGGCTGGAATTTTATATTCAATTTCGGCAACTAATTCTTTGGATGTAGGTGTATTTTTTTTGCAACTGATTACTGCGATGAGCAGCAGAAGTATGGTTCGTTTTTTCATGTAGTTTTGGTGTAATTGTTTTGTATTGCTACAAATAAGGTGTTAGTTGTTATGCTTTATAAATTGTATGAAATCATTATTTTTTATAGATAGAATGTACGGTGTATTGTCGATCGTAATTTTTTGCAAATCTTTGACATCTCCATTCGTGTAAAAACCGCTTTGTGTTACGGGAATAGCTTGAAAGTTTCCACTTCCATCTCCTTTGAGAAACATTCCATAACTAGCGTCATTCCGTGGTGTTTCTACTTCCGAATTGTATAAGTTTCCTGCAATTAGTGCATCTAAATTTCCATCTTTGTCATAGTCATCTACCAAAATCTGATTGATGCTAGAAACTTGTGCTTGCATCGGCAATTGGTGGATTTTAAAACCATCTTTCGTATTCTCTAGATAGATACTTGCAAAAGATTTTATTTGGTAATGCAAGGCATTTTCCAAATTTTTCTTTCCATACACATCAATGAGTGTAGCTGTTGAATATTCGTCGTAATTTTTAAATTTCTGCTTAATTCCTGGCACTTGTTGCGATGAACATTGACGACCACGCACAGGATATTGTTCCCCATCATCGTAGTAACTGAGTACAATGTCTTCTTTGGAATTTTTATCAAAATCTTCTACATAAATATCAAAGGTTTCGTCTTCCGTGGCTTTGTACTTGTAATTCAATCCGTTGTTTCCAATAAGATAATCCATGTCACCATCATTGTCAAAATCACCTTGATTGATGCTCCACCACCAACCCGTAGTTTCTTGAAGGTTTAGTTGTTCAGTGATATTTTCATAGACACCTTTGTTGTTTTGTAAAATTGTTACAGGCATCCATTCGCCTACCAAAATGATATCTTCCCATGAATCGTTATTAAAATCTGTGATAATGGCACTTGTTGCCATGCCAATTCCTTCCAAGACAGGTGCAAAGTTTTTGGTGTTGTCTTCAAACTGTATTTTTCCTTTTTGGGAGATATTTTCCAGCAGATAACTAGACGTTGGGAATGGATATTTCCCTGGAGTCTGTCGCCCTAAAACCAACATATCTAATTTTCCATCTTTGTTATAATCTAAGGTGTACACGCGCGAACCACTGGTCATATTTTCTGGAATTGCAATATCACTTTTTTGAAATTGACCGTTGCCATCATTGATGTATAGGCGATCTTTGAGAAAGTTAGAAGTTTCTGAAAATTCGTATCCGCCACTCACTACATACAAATCCTGATCGCCATCTTGATCGGGATCGAAAAATAATGCACCAACATCTTCTGAAATTTTATCAGCATCAAAGGTCGCTGTTGGTTGAAGTTTAAAACCGTTTGAAGTTTGCAAATATACACTTGCAGGCATCCCAAAAGCTCCACCGACAAAAATATCTTCTAGTCCATCATTATTGATATCGGCAGTTGCTACGGCCGGTCCTAATGTTGACATTTTGTGTGGCAATAACACTTGCGTAGCAAAATCGTCATGATCATTTTCTGTGTGTTTGAGGGTTCTTGAAAGGTTGATATCGGTAGTAAATAGCTGTTGGGTTTTAGGTCTTGGGTCTTGGGCCTTGGGTCTTGTTTCTTTATGATTTACTATTAATTTTTGATTGGCTTTTATGTTTTTTTGTGTGATGGTATTCCCGTTGCTCCATGTAACTGTAAGACTGTCAATTTGTGAAGTTTCGCCAAGTCCAAAATGCAATTCTGGTGCTACAGATGATTGAAATCCTCTAGTTAGCGTGAGTTCTTGTATTTGTTGCTTTCCATCTGCATACAACGTAGCACGAGTTCCCAAACCAAATTTGTTGGTGTTGGTTCCTTCAAACTGAATTTTTAAGTAGTTGTTTGAAGCGTTGTTCTGAAAAATAACTGCTTCTTCATCAATATTATTGAGAATGATTTCTAAATCGCCATCGTTATCCAAATCTGCGTAGACTGCTCCGTTTGAGAAGCCTTTGTGTTCTATTCCCCACTCTTGATTGGCTTTTTTGAATTCCAATCCACCGAGATTTTTGAACATGAAGTTGTCTATTTTTTCGTTGGGAATTTTTTTGCTTTTTTCAACTAGTGAGAGTTTGTCGTATTCTTTTTTTCCTATTTTTTTGAAGAAATCCTTGTTATTAATTTCTTTTCGTGTTCCATTGCTGACAAATAAGTCTTTGTGCGAATCGTTGTCAAAGTCAGCAAATAGTGGCGCCCAACTCCAATCGGTTGACGATGTTCCTGTTAGGCGAGAAATGTTAGCAAATTTTGGGATACCGTTTTCCGTGTAACCAGAATTAAGTTGTAAACAATTGTGCATGTATTGATAGTGAAATCCATAGAGAACAGTTTCATAAAACAATCGTGGATTCATGCTCGCCATATTGGCTTTTGATCGGCGATTGCTATCGGCATCCATGTCTGCTTGAAAGATGTCTAAAAAACCATCATTATTGATATCAGCGATGTCTACGCCCATTCCGTAAAATGCCGTTTGGTTGGTTGCTTCTTTGATGACTTCTTTGAAAGTTCCATCTTGATTGTTGATGTATAAAAAGTCAGGAATGCTGTAATCGTTGGAGACGTATATATCGAGCCAACCATCATTATTCACATCTGCAGCAGCGATACCAATAGAGAAACTATAGTTTTTTACGCCGGCCGCTTCCGACACATCGGTAAAAGTTTCACCATCGTTTCTGTATAGCTTATCCGTTTCTATATTATTCACATTTTCCATTCGATTTTTATAAATCATATTCGGCGTGGAAGGATGCGCTATCGGATAGTTTGCCAAATACATGTCCAAATCGCCATCGTTGTCGTAATCGAAAAACGTTGCTTGAATGGAATTGCCTTCATCAGCTATCCCGTATTTTTCAGCAGCTTCCGTAAATGTATTGTCTTGGTTGTTAATGAACAACTGATTTTTTTTGTTGCCGCTTTTTCCAGATACCGAACAATAGATATCCAAGAAACCATCGTTGTTGATATCAACCATCGTCGTTCCGGTATACCAACGTTCGTCTCCTTGTGTGTTACTTTTAGTAGAAATGTCTTCAAAAGTGAGTTCGCCTTTGTTTAGATAGAGTTTGTTTTCCACTTGATTTCCTGTAAAGAACATATCTTGCAATCCATCGTTGTTGATATCGCCTACTGAGATGCCTCCACCCATATAAATAGAAGTGTAGGTAAAGTAATTTAGTGAATCTGTTTCTACCAAGTTATTGGCAAAAGAGACATTGGTTTGTTGTGCAGAAAGTTTTGTAAAGAGTGGTTTGGTAACTGCAACTTTTTTGTCAGTATCGTTGGCACAGCTACAGATGAGCAGTATGAGTATATAGATGCTCAGTCTTTTCATTGGTGGAATGATAATAAAAAATAGTTTAGAGATTTACTTGGTATACACGAACAACTATTAAATTGACGATAGAAGATTGTATAGCTATGAAGCGACACAAATAATATGTATTCGTCAAACCAAACTTGATTTGATTTCACACAAATATTTATAATCTATATCATGAGATTCTAGATCAAGTCCAGAATGACG
>JBCCLS010000023.1:0-13606 GCA_039026835.1 Bacteroidota bacterium
ATATTTCGTTTTTTTCTTTTTGGAGGAAATATTCAATAAAATTGGGGAATTCGGCTGTTAACGAAGATACTTAAACTTTAGTAATATTTTTCGCTTTTTAAAATTATTTCACAATTTCAATCCATTGTCCTTTTGTTCTCACAAAGTAATCATTGTCATACATAGCTTCTGCCTGAACACCTGGCAAATAGTATCTTCCCAAATACGAAGCATTCAACAATACATTGAATGTTTTGGCTTTTCCACGTGGCAAGTCAAAATAGAAATTGACACGATCGTCTCTAATATCAATATGCCGCGCGTCACTCGAATCGGTATTTCCATAATCAGTAAAACGCGTGTTTACAATTTCCCAACCTGAAGGAAAAATTTCCGTCAAGGCAATGTCTCCAATAAATTCAGGTTTGTCATTTGACACTGTAACGGTTGCCATAAAATCAGTTCCTTGTGATAGTTTTGACACATCAATACTATTCCCGGCTTTATCTTTATATGTTATGCGAACGCTTAAGTTACGTTTTTCAGCCAGTTCTTCTCCAAGTGGTAATTTTCCGGTATTGAGTACGCGCACAAACAATACATTATTTTCTTTGTTTTCGACTTGAAGCGTATTTGTTCCTTTTTTGATGGAAAGATCGCGTTGTGCAATGGCTTTTGTGGTTTGAATCATTTGTGGATTTTTCCCATTAAACGCATACTCCATCTTAATATTTTTTCCGCCGTTTTGCGTCACCATTTTACCCATTGCCAACAAACAATACGCCGTAGTTTGGGTGCTCATCCAACTTGAAGAGGATAATCGTTTCGCGATTGTTTTTGACAATTCAATAGCATTTGCATCTTTTAAAATCACCATCGTTTCTAAAGCCATGGCACGATTTCGATCTGCCGAACCATAGGTGTTATCATAACGCTTGCTAGGTGATGTAAAATTTTCATTCGCTGTTCTTACAATTTGTTCAGCCGCTTCTTTTTGAGACGCCAAGGCATATGCTGCGGCTAATCGCCATTTGGCATCGTTTGATAAAGTATTTGATTCGCGCAAACGATTCATGGATGCCAAATCAGGATATCCTGCCAATGCTAAAGTATACAAACGATAGGCTTGTACTATATCGCTATTATAGCGTCCATATCGCCAAGAACGCGCAGCATTTTGCTGATAATTGATCCAGTTATTCATAAAGGTTAGCGGCAAAATGTATCCTTTCTTTTCAGCTTCAATCATAAAATGACCTGCGTAGTTTGTGCCCCAGTCGTCTATAGAATTTTCACCAATCCAATAGCTCAAGCCACCATTTGATCGTTGGAAATGTGCCAAACGTTTGATACCTTTTTCTATGTTTTGATTGATTTCTCCTTTTTTCTGATCAGTCAGATCAAAAATATCTGCCAGATATAATTGTGGAAATACACTCGACGTTGTTTGCTCAATACATCCGTGCGGATAGCGAATTAAATATTCCAACCGCGCAGTAAAATCCATTGGTGGCAAGGTTGAAAATTCTACAGTTGCTGCGTTGCTTCCGTCAACTCCAAATGTATCAAAACTAAGTGTTTGCGCTGTGTTGCCTTGCAACGTTATTTCGTGAATTTTCTTTGCGATCGGATTTGGATTTTCCACATCTAATTCTACTTTATAGGATGCTTTTTCGCCATTTCCTGTCGCCACGACTTCTATGGTTTGAATGCCTTTTATTTCGCTCACATCCAAATCAAAATACACCATTTTTTCATCCGGTTTGCTAAAGCTGAGTGATTTTGTGTTGCTTCCGACAACCGAAATACCGTTTTGTAATTTCAGCTCGAGCGAAACATTTTTCACCTTATTTTCCATCGCAAAAACCGTCACAGGTAAGGTCACTTTTTCACCTGGACTTAGTTTTCTTGGCGCCGTTGCCAAGACCATTAATGGCTTTTTCACTTTCGAAGATTGCTCTGCATTTCCGTAAGCTTGCGTGTTCGGATTTCCTGCTACGACCATCGTACGCACCGCACCAATATAATTTGGCATTTCTATGTCATGTGATTTTGTTTGTCCTGCTTTGAGTGTAAAAGGCCCTAGATATTTTACTACAGGTTTAAAGCGATTGGCTTTTTTGTTTTTCGCACCAGTACCACCATCGCCACCACCAATGGCAAATACCTGATCAATATCGCCACTAAACGCACCAATAACATCGTCATACATGTCCCATGTTCGTACGCCAAGCGCTTGTCGTTGGTAAAATACATCCCAAGGATTTGGGGTTTTA
The DNA here is from genome assembly GCA_039026835.1 of Bacteroidota bacterium. Classification (GTDB taxonomy): domain Bacteria; phylum Bacteroidota; class Bacteroidia; order Flavobacteriales; family Flavobacteriaceae; genus Kordia. The sequence continues at coordinate 2,256 of JBCCLS010000023.1, forward strand.
AAACGTGTTAAATCGAGTAAACCTTCGTCAACTACAGCAATGGTGTAGGTCATTGCGTTTTTGTTTTCTTCGCTTACTTTTACGGTAAACGATTGTTCAGGACGAAGTGTTTCTGGAACAGCAATTTTTGGCTTGAGAATCGTCACCGGATTTTCCACCATGATTGGAATAACACCGTAGAGACGAATTGGCAAATCGTTGGAAACATTGTCGTGCTTTTGCACCAAAGAAATGTTTACAAATACATTTGGCGCCATGTCTTCCGTGATGGGAATGGTCGTTGTGGTTTGTTCTTTGGCGGTTTTTACCCAAGTAGTACTCAATACTTCAGTACCATTTTCTACACTGATTAATGCGCGTCCACCTTTGCCAGATGGAAAGGTAATCGTTGCTTGTTCGCCAACATTATACGTGTCTTTATCGGCAGCAAAAATCAACATTTTAGCTGATTCTGAATCGCCATCGTTGCTTCTACGCCACCAATTTTTATAAAAATATGCTGTTCTTCCTGTAGCATGTCCGCTCACAGGATCGGAAATGTGAATGAGATATCGTCCGCGATCAATATCTGGAATGTTGAGTTTGAAACTTCCTTTTCCGTTAGCGTTTGTATTGACGGTAAAGGTTCGATAACGTTCGTGATAGTTGCTTCCCGAATAGGAAGATAAGTCTTCATACGACGAACTCCACCACCAACGCCAATTGATTTCATAGATTTTTACCTTGAGTCCATTGCGCTTGATTGGATTTCCACGATCGTCCACCGTAACAATTTCAAAAGTAGTGTCTTCGTCGGTGTAATACGAACCGTATTGTTTTGGCTCAGGAGATTTGAGTCCAACAAACGAAGTATACGGCGCAAAGTCTTTGGAAAATGCATCAATAGAAAAGTCTCCACCGTTTTCAAATACACGTGTTAGGAACGACGCACGCAACATACCTGGCGCATTTTTTTCTACGTTTATTTTCTTGGAGATGTTTACAGAACCTTCTTCATTGAGTTGTCCTTTGAACATGACAAATTCTTCTCCATAAAAATTTCGTGTCGGATCGTTGAATTCATATTTTGGAAACTTCTTGAATGCTGTTTTTGTATTCGTCAATCGTACACTGACTTCTGCTTTTAAGTTTTTCGCAGGCGCGCCATGCAACCAAGCGGCTTTCAGCGTTCCTTCAATCGGTCGGGAATTGGCTAAAATTTCATCGTCAAAGTCAATATTAATCTTTAAACGATTGGGTTTTACCGTTTCAACTTTGAGTGTTTTGGTGAAATTTACACCGCCCACAAACACCGTGGCAAGCCAATTTCCTGTGGGCGCTTCGCTGTCTGTTTCTACAGTAAATTTGTAAAAATTATCAACACCTTGGGTTTGAATGTTTTTGTAGATTAATTTGCCGCGTGCATCCGTTACTTCCATTTTTACAGGATGATTTTCAGGAAGTGGATTTCCGTTATCGTTCAACACAAATGCCAAGTGTAATGTATCACCGGGACGCCATACGCCGCGTTCGCCGTAAATATATCCGTTGATGCCTTTTTTAATTTTTTTCCCAGCTACATCAAACGTACTCATCGATAGTGCATTGCCGTCATTGAGTTTTACATATGTGATTTGATTGCCTTTGGAAACTGTGGCAAAAAAAGCATTTTTGTCTGCATCAATAATTGTGAACCCTTCAGAATCAGTTTGTTTGGAAGCGATTTCCTGTTGCTGATAGTTATACAACGTAACTTTAGCCGCACTTACTGGATCGGTCGAAATAATGTCGCTCACGGCAAAATGATACGATTTGTTTTCGCCACTTTTAACAATTACACCTAAATCAGACGCTAAAATATTGGTGGTAAGGAATTTGTTTTGCAAATAGTACGATTCTGTACATGGATTTTCACGATCATTCCAGTTGTAACGATAATTGCGGAAGTCGTAAATTTCATTGTCCCAATACGCTTCTTCATTTTCGTCTTCTTCATCACGATTTTGATAATAACCATCACGCGAAGTTGGCTGATTAGAAGTTTCTGCCGCAGCATCTTCACAAGCATAGAGCGAATATTCTTTTGTAAAGCTAATTTCTACCTGATAAATGGCGCCAGGCTCCGCTGAAAAAAGCGTAGATAAGTCAATTCCGTAGGTTTTCCATTGGCCGTCATTTTCGCCTTCAGTTTCAATCAGATTAATGGTTTTTTTGGCAATGCGTCTTCCAACTCTTCGAATGCTGTAGCGATCAAGGTTGCCTAGATCGTTGTCTTGCAGAAACTGTAATACATTGTCTTGGTATATTTTGATAATGCGGACATCTACTGATGACAAATTCATCGCTTGAAAGTTGTAGGTCAGGTTTTTAGAATTTGGCAAAATCGTTCCTTTGCTGACTGTGCGCAGTTGTGGTTTTTGCTGTTCAAAGGTGATACTTTTAGTAAATCCTTTGGTGAGTTTGTACTGTTCTGTGTTTTTTATTCCTGGAAAAATTTCGAGTGTCGTAGTGCCTTTGATTCTGTTTTTTGGATAGATATTTAAGATGTTTCCATCCAGTGCATAGGTGATGTTTTTTTGATTTTTTAAGGTAACCAGTCCTGCAAAATTCTGATTTTTTAATAACGGATCCGTAAAATTGATGCTTACTTTTTGTTCAGGACTTTGAGAGATATTTACACCAACTATAGAAAAGTTATTGCGTCCGGGAATGGTATAATAGCTTCCACCTTTTGCTTTGGCGCTAATCGGCGAGCCGTTCCATGTTATGTTGATTTCAGAATTGTTTTCCTGTCGCTGGATGCTATCAATGGTAAACTCGTAGGTTGTTGTGTTTACCACAGAAGGTTCCCATTTTATAGGTAATGCTTTTCCATTTTGTTTAGCTGAAAGTAGCTCTGGTAATTTTTCTTTGGAAATGACATCTGCGGCTCGCAACGTTCCATTTAGGTATTGCCATTCTTTGGAATAGGATTGTAAATCGTTGGTGGTAACCGAAAAGTTGGGTGTGACTGTTTTGAAGACAAACGTATACGAGCTAAATTCTTCAGGAACGTCCTCATATATGTTTTTTAGTTGCACTGTAACGGAATATTCTGTGTCTGGTTGCAGCGCTTCGTCTGGCTGAAAACGCAACGTTTTGTTGTTTTGGACAGATAGTTTCCCGTTAACTTTTGGACTGATCTTGATAAAATCTTCTGATACTTCACCTGCATCACTGACATTCGGCAATTGTTTTTGAAGTCCAATGATAATCGGCTCTTTGACAGAAACCGTTCCCACAGTAGTTTGGTAAATATAGTCTTTGAATTCGAAGATATTATCAGCTTCTGAACTTCCCGAATTACACGAAAAGAAACTAAGGAATACACCAAAAAGAAGAAGGAAGGTAAGGTTGCGCATGACGGTTTTTACTGTAAAATAGACAGACTTTTTCATTGATTAGGTGTTTTTTGAGTATTCGTTATGATGTATCTAGAATTCGTCCACTATTGCGTAGTGTCCGTCAAACTAGTCTTTGTAAATTCCGACCGTCACAGTTCCCTTTTCATCTACCATTGCTCTGTACATTCCTGGTGTGTTAAATTCGGCTACTAAGTTTCCTTTGGCATCAATAGCAATAATACCGCCATCGCCGCCCAGGTTTTTCAACTTGTTTTGTATCACTTCGCTTGCTGCTTCCTGCAATGACATGTTTTTATATTCCATCAACGCAGAAATATCGTGTGCTACCGCAGCTCTGATAAAGTATTCGCCATGTCCCGTTCCTGAAACTGCACAGGTTTTGTTGTTAGCATACGTGCCTGCACCAATGATTGGTGAATCGCCAATACGATTCCATCTTTTATTGGTCATTCCTCCCGTAGAAGTTCCTGCAGCAAGGTTTCCGTTTGTATCTAGCGCTACACAACCGACGGTTCCATATTTGTAATCTTTGATATATGGATCGATGTAAGCCGCCTTGTCTTTGTCGCCTTCTCGAGCTCTTTGTAAAGATTTGTATCGTGCTTCTGTATAAAAATAGCTGGTGTCTACCACTTCGAGTCCTTGTGCCACAGCAAATTCTTCGGCTCCTTTTCGCGCTAGCAACACATGGTCTGAGTTTTCCATAACTTTACGTGCCGCAGAGATTGGATTTTTTAAATTGGTTACTCCTGCAACAGCACCTGCGTTTAGGGTTTTTCCTTCCATGATAGAAGCATCCAATTCATTTTTTCCATTGTTGGCAAACACCGCACCTTTTCCTGCATTAAACAATGGAGAGTTTTCTAAAATATGAATCGTTTGTTCCACTGCATCTAAACTAGAACCTCCTTTTTGCAGAATTTCGTATCCTTTTTTGGCTGCCTTTTCCAGTGCTGCTTTGTATTGTGCTTCTCTTTCTGGCGTCATGTTTTTCTTCAAAATGGTACCTGCGCCTCCATGAATGACCAATCCGATGCTATTTGCAGGTTTGGTATCAACTTTTGGCGTTTTTTCTTCGGAAGTAGGATTTGAACAGCTATGTAGTAAAAAGATAGAAAATAATAAGATCAGTGCTGATTTTTTCATGCGTGTGATTGTGATTAATTAGTGGTTTAAATGTACATAATTTCAAGATGAGAAACTCTTTGTTTTTCAGATATTTATTCACAAGTAACCATACAACTCAGCATTTTATACTAAAAATTTGGAATGAAAAAAGCCCCAAAATATACTTTTGGAGCTTTGATATGAAGTCATTCAAAAAATTAGCATGTAGTAATGCCGACCATGGTAATAATGGAATCACAAAAACATTTTGTGTTCGCTGTGTTTGGTGGTGGACAATTAGTTGTTGCAGGTGGACAGGTGTTTGATCCCGGAGGACATCCGTTGGTTGGACAATTCACAGTACATTGGAATGATTCAAACGAGTCACAAGGATTCGACAATCCGCCATACATCGCATTGATACGATCAAAGGATGCAATTTTCGATTTTTGAATTTTCAATTTTTGAGATACATTTCTTTTTTTCATAGTTTTTTAAAATTTAATGATTAAAATTATAGTTATGGCTCACATATAATATCTGCTGACTGTTGACAGTCATAATGCCACGAAGGTTCACACCAACATGCCGAAAATAACTCACTATACCAAGGGCAATCTCTTAAATCTAATGTCAACAGACAGTTTTCATCTATGGTGAGTGTAATTGGGCTTGGTTCAGTTGCGCCGCCATTGAGTTTTGAAATGGAGGCTTTTTTGAGCAACAATGATTTAAGACTCTTTTTTTTCATAATTTTCTATTTAGATTACATATTAAGGTTGACATGGAACATCAATAGATAATTGACACGGATTTAAAAATGATCGATCACAATCAAATCCTTGTGTTGGTGGACAACAAGCTGTATTTAGCTCACTAATCGATGTAGTAGTACATTGTGTGTTGACATCAATTGTGTAATCACACAGAAAATCTACAGTCAATGCAATGGGCGATGGCCCACCACCATTGAGTTTCGATACAGATGATTTTTTGAGTTGTAATGATTTTAATTTCTTTTTTTTCATGATTTGGTTTTTTAAGTTAAGCGTAAAAATTGTATAGATTTTAGTTAACAAGTAAACGTTTCGGTTGGACACGGAAAGTTAATTGAAGGACAGTTGGTATACCATGAAGGTTCACATTGACAAGCTGTCTGTAATTGACTATCGCACACCATTTGTATCGTAGTAGCAGTGGTTGTATTGGTGGTCGTTATCGGATTTGTGCCGCATTGAAGCGCATTTTTTGTTTGCTCAGTAGTAATGGGTACAGTTCCGTTAAAATCTCCACCTCGTATATGGCCAAGCTTAGAAATTTGCTTCTTACCTAACAATAGCTTTTTGTTTAAATTCTTTTTTTTCATGGTTTTAAACTTTTAGTGATTATTAGAAGCAGATTTGCACCGTAAGTTTTACACATCCAGGCTGTTCTGTATACGCACATTCAATCTGAATAGATACGCAGTTCGTTTGCCAAGATGGCTCGCAATTACATTCTGTTACCAAAGCACTTGTGGTACAAACACCAGGATCGTCTGTAAATTTAGTAGTGCAGTCATCAACAGTGGAAACACCACCTTTTACGTTGTCTAGCTTAGAGATTTGCTTTTTCCCAAGCGACAACTTTTTGTTTAAATTCTTTTTTTTCATGATTACTATATTTTTATGATTATCAGAAAAAAGATAAAAAATAATGTAGTGAATAATATACGGTTTCCCCTTACTTAACACTTCTGTATCAATAGCTTATAGGTTTGCAATCGATCTGTAATTACAGATGATAAAAAATGCGTAATTTTAAAATCTAAATTGAATGTCATGGCAATACAAAAACCGTTTAACCTCAATCAATGGGTTGAAGAAAATAGAGACTTGTTAAAGCCTCCTGTAGGCAATAAAAATTTATATAAAGATGCTGGCGACTATATTGTGATGATTGTCGCAGGTCCTAATGCACGAAAAGATTATCATTACAACGAAACTGAGGAATTATTTTATCAACTGGAAGGCAATATAGAAGTACATATCCAAGAAGAGGGCGAAAAGAAAACAATGAAGTTGGGTCCTGGTGATATGTATTTGCATCCTGCAGGTGTACCACACTCGCCGGTTCGCTTTAAAGACTCGATAGGATTGGTTGTTGAGCGCAAACGAAAAGGAACCGATTTAATGGATGGTTTGCAATGGTATTGCGATAATTGTAATAACAAATTATATGACGTTCGCTTTCCGTTAGACAACATAGAAAAAGATTTTTTAAAGCACTTTAAATACTTTTATTCATCTAAAGAGTTGCTTACCTGTAATAAATGCGGTACAGTGATGCCTGTTGACGAACGATTTGTCGCAGATGAAGCCTAATGCCTACGTACTTGTAAGCGTGTTTGTATGTTGGCTAAGTGCTTGTACGGACAAATTAACACCAGAAATGGTGATTGAAAAATCGTTAGAAAAAGCGCATGGCGGAATGGTCGCATGGGAAACTCCAACACGCTTGGTCTATGAAAAAACGACGACATTGTACGATAGTTTACAACATGTAGAAATCGTTAAAAAACAAACATTTCACAATACGTTGCAACCGATATTTACCTCCACAATACGTTGGGTAGAAAATGGAGTTGAAAAGCACATTGTATTTGATGGCAAAGCAACTTCTGTGTTTTCAGACAATAGTCAAATCACAGATGCTGTTGCTATAGAAGCTGCTTACAAAGAAGTCATGGCGGCGCAGTATGTTTTGTGGCAACCGTATAAATTAGTCGCTGATGAAGCTTCGCTGACAAATGAAGGTATTTTTCAACTGGAAGATGGTAGTTTCGCGCATAAAATAAAGGTAGTATATCCAAACAGCGATACACATTGGTGGTATTATTTTGATACAACTACATTCCTGCTAAAGGAAAATTTAATTCAACATAGCGACGGAACGTACAGTCAAATTATAAATATAAGTCAAGAAGAAAAAACAGGATTGCGACTGCACAAAGAGCGCAAAAGCTTTAAAATAAATGCAACAAAAGATCGTAAATATTTGCGTGCTGCCTATCAGTACAACATCTTGGAATTGAAATAATAAAGCTATGACGAGGACACAGAAGATTGGCAGAATTGTGCTATCTTCGCAGAAATTTAACAAAAACACTAAAAAAAGTTATAAATAAATGGGAGCAGTGACTACTGATTTTGGAATCAAAGAAGCTTTGGCAACGCTAGGCTTAAAAGATATCAATGAAGGAACTTCAACAGGTTCAAACAATTTCTCTAATGGAGAATTGATTGCATCATACTCTCCAGTTGACGGAGAATTGATTGGAAAAGTAAAATCTTCAACCAAAGAAGATTACGAAAAAGTGATGGAAGCTGCGACTTCAGCTTTTAAAACTTGGCGAACAATGCCAGCGCCACAACGCGGAGAGATTGTACGTCAGTTTGGAGAAAAGTTACGTGAAAAGAAAGAAGCACTTGGAAAATTGGTTTCCTACGAAATGGGAAAATCCTACCAAGAAGGTTTGGGAGAAGTACAAGAAATGATCGATATCTGTGATTTTGCAGTGGGATTATCACGTCAGTTGCACGGATTAACGATGCACTCCGAGCGTCCTGGACACAGAATGTACGAACAATACCATCCATTAGGCGTTGTAGGAATCATTTCTGCGTTTAACTTTCCTGTAGCCGTTTGGTCATGGAATACTGCTTTGGCATGGATTTGTGGTGATGTTTGTGTGTGGAAACCTTCTGAAAAAACACCAATGTGTGGCGTGGCTTGTCAAAATATTGCTGCGGAAGTTTTTGCTGAAAATAATTTGCCAGAAGGAATTTCTTGTTTGGTTAATGGCGACTATAAAGTTGGAGAATTTTTATCAAAAGACACGCGTATTCCATTAGTTTCGGCGACTGGATCGACACGTATGGGGAAAATTGTAGCGAAAGAAGTAGCGGGACGTTTAGGAAAATCTTTGTTAGAATTAGGAGGAAACAACGCAATTATCGTTACGCCTGATGCAGACATTAAAATGACCGTAATCGGTGCTGTTTTTGGTGCGGTTGGAACGGCTGGACAACGTTGTACATCGACTAGAAGATTGATTATTCACGATTCTATTTATGATAAAGTAAAAGATGCGATTGTAGCTGCATATGGACAGTTGCGTATTGGTAATCCATTAGATGAAAACAATCATGTAGGACCACTTATTGATACAGATGCGGTAAAAATGTACGAAGCTGCGTTGGAAAAAGTAGTTGCAGAAGGTGGAAATATTGTCGTAGAAGGCGCGGTATTGGAAGGTGAAGGTTATGAAAGCGGATGCTACGTAAAACCTGCAATTGCAGAAGCTGATAATTCGTTCGAAATTGTACAACACGAAACATTTGCACCTGTATTGTATTTATTAAAATACAGCGGCGATGTTACCAACGCCATCGAATTGCAAAATGGAGTAGCACAAGGATTGTCTTCGGCAATTATGACCAATAATCTACGCGAAGCAGAACGCTTCTTAAGTCATGGAGGTTCTGATTGTGGAATTGCCAATGTAAATATTGGAACGTCAGGTGCAGAAATTGGCGGTGCTTTTGGTGGAGAAAAAGATACTGGTGGCGGACGCGAATCTGGCTCAGATGCTTGGAAAATTTACATGCGTAGACAAACCAATACAATCAACTACACCACAGAATTGCCATTAGCGCAAGGAATTAAGTTTGATTTATAGAAAATATACTTTTTAATATAGAAAAAATCCGCTTTTGTAATGAAAGCGGATTTTTTTGTCCCTTATGTCTCTGATTTTTACTACTATTTTGTAAGTGAAATTTTTATTTATTCGGCTCCGGTTGAGTGCAACACTTGAAATTTCAATTCCCCTTTTTCAGTCAATGTGAATTTATAAATTGCTCTCCCTTGTATGTGTCCATCTTCAAAGCTGGCTATTAACCATTCTTTGCCTAAAATTTGAATATTTTCAAAGACCATAGTTCCACCCAAAACGGCTTCTAGAGGGATCAATTCAGTGTTCTTACGAAGACTTTCTTCTATAAATTTTGTTGGATTCGTAATGCCGCTTTCCATAAGTTCGAGTCCCTCATATTCATCATCATACCAATAATTTGGAGCCGGTTTCTTTTCTGTCATCACTATTTTGGTTAAAGAATCATTCTTAATTTTTAAGCGGTCTATTTGGGCACGTAAATTTTCAGTCTGATTCATTTCTGTGCAACCAAAAACGCAACATATAGTTAGTATTATTACTGTAAGTTTTTTCATTTTTCAGCTTGCTTGTGTTTAATTGTAAAAATAATTTGATTTTGTGTTTGAGCAATTTCCGCAAGAAAATAGTATACCCAATACGCATTATTTTATACGTCGTTGTACAACATTTTTTAATATTCTTTTTGAGGTAAGCTAATTTACTACGCTTAATTTAAGCATTTAAAATTTAATGTAGCAAATTTACACATTAGAATAGACCGCTATCGCTGTTAGAATCTAGATCGCTTTGCTCTTGGAATTTTAAATGTTGAATTATAGATTTTGAATTGTTTTCTAAGACTAATCACCTAAACCTAATGAACCTTTAAGTTTTAAAAAAATTAGACTGTTGTGGCTGTTTGATTTTTTAGAAACGTCATTGCGAGTGTAGCAATTTGGAAATTTGAAAATGTACCAATGGTGATTTTGCTTCTATTTTAAATCGTGCAGTAATTTACACTTTTAGATTTCTAAACTAAAAAGCAAAACTTTTCTGCGAAATTGCTCACTTTTACAATGTAAGCGAAGTGACGTTTTGATAGTATCTAAGAGCGAAGCGATCTAATATCTAAAAGGCAAAGCCGGTCTAAAAGCGAAGCATTCTAAAATCAAAGCATTCCGTTAGCTTCTACCCACTTAAATTTTGTGATATCTTCGGGAATGGCAACACGTTCGGCGATACGCATCATTCGATCAGGAAGTCTCATCAAATAATCACGAGCTTTCTCTGCTTTTGCTGTGAGTCCATTTAAATGATCTATTTCCCAATAAGAAATGAGTTTTTTCATAATGTCAATGTAATCATGAGTTGTATACACGCCTAAACGTTGTGCAGCATTAGAGAAGTTTTCAAAAGCAGTCCCAATCGCTTCTCCTGATTCACGTACAAATTGTGCTGGCATCACAATCTTTTTTCGCATCATATCTTCAAAAGCCAGCAGCATTTCACTCGGATCGTATTTTAGAATTGTTTTTACAAATTCTCGATATGCCAAATGATGTCGCATTTCGTCTCCAGCAATGACATTACACATTTTTCCAAGCAATTTATTCCCTTGTTTTTTAGCAAGTTGCCCCACGCGTTTGTGCGATATATTTGTCGCCAACTCTTGAAAACTGGTGTACACAAAGTTTCTATACGGATCGTTGGAAGTACCAATATCAAATCCATCATTAATCATGTATTGTGTTGTTATTTCAACCTCGCGCATATTGACACGACCTGATAGATACAAATATTTGTTTAACAAATCTCCGTGTCGATTTTCTTCTCCTGTCCAATGGCGAATCCAACGTGACCAACCATTTTTTCCATGCTGATCAACACCCTGCATGTCCATTAACCAAGATTCGTATGTTGGCAAAGCTTCTTCTGTAATAGTATCGCCTACCAAAACTACCCAAAAATCATAGCCTAATTCTTTGGCTTCGCCGCGAATTTGATGAACTTCCTCAAAAAAAGTATCTTTTTGAGAATTGGGTAAAAAATCAGTGGGTTGCCAAATTTTTTCTACGGGAATAAGGTATTTTTCCATGAAACTATCGATTTCTTTTTCGATGGTTTGCATGACTTCAAGGCGAATATTTTTTATGGAAATTGTTGAT
>JBCCLS010000024.1:0-13602 GCA_039026835.1 Bacteroidota bacterium
AAAATTTTCATTATTTGAATATTGTCCTGCGCCACCTCCACCAGAATCATAAAATTGAGGGGAAGTTCCACAAACGAGCGTAATGTTACCATTTTGCATGTTAAAATCTTGACTCAACATAACAAAAGGCAATAAGAATAATAGACTAGTAAATATTTTTTTCATTGGTATTACTTTTTGTTAGTTTTTCTGTCCTAATACATACAATACATGGTTCTTATCTATTCTATAAAGTTTCAAATCATTAGAGAATAGTGCTATATCGTATTTTAAAGGGTTAAAGGTATTTTGGGTAAACGAGTAGTTTCTTACCAAGTTTTTATTGTAAATAATAAGCAAAGGTGCTTTGGTAAGATCAATTAATTTTTCTCCTTTTTTGAAGCGTACTTTCTTTACAAAAATTCTATTGAGGAGTAAGTCCTTGAAGCTATTGTAGCGAATTTTATCTGAGAAGATCATTGTTTCCGCTTTGTCTTGGTATACTTCTTTAATGAGTTTATCTATTTGATGTGCTTTAAATCTAAATTCTTCATTTTGAGATTGAGCATTGACAAACAGACCTATAAACAGGAATATAACGTATACATAAATCTTACGCATAATAATTAGTGTTGGTTGTGTTAATGTCTGATAGTATTAATTAGCAAAAGCCATTATCAGTTATACTGAGAACGACTCGTTACTTTCCTTATTGTATATAACAACAATATCTAGAAAATCCGACGCTGTGTTAAAAAATTTATTTTGAATCGCGGAAAATTAAGAAAATTTTGTGATATTCATCACGGTTTAACACATTTATTTACCGCGTGTTCAGTCAAATCGTATTCATTATTTAGCTATCTTTGCAGTCTTGTTAAATTTTGGAAAATTTACGTTTGAAATCGCAGGTATTTTGAAACCTTTTATTCCTTTATTGTGAATACGAATTTGTAACTGAATTTTCAATTAAAGAAATATACAATAGATGAAAATAGATAAGACATTAGAAGAAAGAATAGAAGCTATCGGAGATGATCATATTATGACTTCTCATGATACGCCACTACGCGAAGACGCTTTTGATTTAAGCGATGAAGAAAAAATTATTCGCATCCGAAAAGATGTCGCTAATATCATGGAAACTCTAGGGTTAGATATGACAGACGATAGTCTTAGTGGAACTCCAAACAGAGTTGCAAAAATGTTTGTGAAAGAAATTTTTGGCGGATTGCATCCTGACAGAAAACCAAAAGCTTCTACGTTTGATAATAAATACAAGTACAACGAAATGCTTGTAGAAAAAAATATTACGCTATATTCTACTTGCGAACATCATTTGCTTCCTATCATAGGAAGAGCACATATTGCTTACATTTCTAATGGAAATGTAGTAGGACTTTCAAAAATGAACCGTATTGTAGATTATTATGCAAAACGCCCGCAAGTTCAAGAACGCTTAACGATTCAAATTGTAAAAGAGCTACAACAAGTACTCAATACTGATGATGTGGCGTGCGTTATTGATGCCAAACATTTATGTGTCAATTCTCGCGGAATCAGAGACATAGAAAGCAGCACTGTGACAGCAGAGTTTGGTGGAAAATTTAAAAATGAAAATACACGCTTAGAATTCCTAGATTATATTAAATTAGAAACAAAATTCTAAGTATCCATTTTACCAGTACCCATGAAATTATATCAAGAACAAGAACTCAAAATATACAATTCCCTCACAAATCAAAAAGAAGTATTTACACCTATAAATGAAGGTCATGTTGGAATGTATGTGTGCGGTCCTACAGTATACAGCAATGTTCACTTAGGAAACGTACGAACGTTTATGTCGTTTGATATGATTTTTAGGTATTTGCGACATCTTGGCTTTAAAGTGCGCTATGTGCGAAATATTACTGATGCCGGACATTTGGAAAATGATGCTGATGTTGGAGAAGATCGAATTGCGAAAAAAGCACGTTTAGAAGAAGTAGAACCTATGGAAATTGTGCAACGCTACACGGTAGATTTCCATGAAATTCTTCAAAAATTCAATTTTATTCCACCAAGTATTGAACCGACAGCTACAGGACATATCATTGAACAAATTGAAATTGTTAAGGAAATCATTGAAAATGGCTATGCATACGAAGTAAACGGCTCCGTGTATTTTGATGTGCATAAATTCAATGAGAAAAATGATTATGGCAAACTGAGCAAGCGTAATCTAGAGGACTTAGTGCACAATGCGCGCGGTTTGGACGGACAAAGCGATAAAAAGAATCCACAAGATTTTGCACTTTGGAAAAAAGCAGAACCGACACATATTATGCGTTGGCCATCGCCATGGAGTGATGGTTTTCCAGGCTGGCACTTGGAATGTACTGCAATGAGCACCAAATATTTAGGCAAACGATTTGATATTCACGGTGGTGGAATGGATTTGAAGTTCCCACACCACGAATGTGAAATTGCACAAAACGAAGCTTGCTGCGGCACTTCGCCAGTAAATTATTGGATGCATGCCAATATGCTGACCTTAAACGGGAAGAAAATGGCGAAATCGACAGGAAATAATATTCTTCCTACGGAGATTTTCTCAGGCGATAGTACGCATTTATCAAAAGGATTTGCACCAAGTGTGGCACGTTTCTTTATGATGCAAGCACATTATAGAAGCATTTTAGATTTTAGCAATGATGCCTTGTTAGCTTCCGAAAAAGGATTCAACAAGCTCATGGAAGCTATGAAAACACTTGATGACATCCAACCTGTGGGTGACAAAACTACCTTTAATCTGGAAGTGTGGAAATGCAATTGTTACAACGCGTTGAATGACGATTTTAACACGCCTATTTTAATTGCAGATTTGTTTGAAGCAGTCAAATTCATCAACCAATTAAAAGATGGAAAAGCAACGGTATTGCCTGAAAGTTTAGCAGAATTAAAAAAGTGCATGCATGCGTTTGTATATGACATTTTAGGATTAGAACAACAAAGTGGTGGCGCTGATGATGGAGATGCACTTTCTGGTGTGGTCGAATTGTTGATCAATTTGCGAAATGAAGCGCGTGCGAACAAAGATTTTTCTACTTCTGATAAAATTCGTGACGAATTAGCAACTTTAGGCATTCAACTGAAAGATGGTAAAGAAGGTACTACGTTTTCACTTGTAAATTAAATTGTACGATCTCATTATCAAAAAGATATTGACATATCCATTTTTACTACTCATTCGCTTTTACCAAGCGGCAATTTCACCGTATACGCCTGCTGCCTGTCGCTACACGCCTACCTGTTCGCATTATGCTGCAGAAGCATTGAAAAAGCACGGTTTATTTCGCGGTGGATGGTTAGCAGTCAAACGGATATCCAGTTGTCATCCGTATGGCGGAAGTGGATATGATCCAGTTCCTGACGATTTGACAAAACATAACAAAAATAAAGATCAAAACAATTGTAATTGCTGTTAACACACTTGTAATTGTTGTATATAAACTCTTAAAAAATCTCGTTTCATTACGAGATTTTTTTTTGTTGCTTTTTTTCAAGAGATGACAAAACAGATCAGCAATCCTATATGAAGTAAATAACATTCCTTTAGCATTTGTATTCTTTGATTTACGTTTGGTTTGCCTATATTTACATTTTATAAATTTTACCACTTTATGCACCTACTAAGTATCAACTGGAATCCAAGCGAAGTATTAGTAACTCTAGGTCCAATTCAAATTCGATATTACAGTCTTATGTTTATCATCGCATTTGGTTTGGGATATTACATCACAAAAAAGATTTATGAAAAAGAAGGTATACCGTTAAAGTATTTGGATTCACTATTTATGTATGCAGTCGTGGCAACTTTACTTGGAGCGCGCTTAGGAGAAGTCTTTTTTTATAATTGGCCATACTATCAAAATAATTTAATAGAAATTTTACTCCCAATTAAGAAAGATGCCAATGCCATGTTGTTTGGTTTTATTGAAGGATACAAATTTACAGGATTTGCAGGTTTGGCGAGTCACGGAGCTGCCATCGGAATTATTGTGGCCATGTACTTGTACCGAAGAAAATACAAATACAAGAGTTTACTTTGGATTTTAGATCGAATTGTAATTGCTGTTGCTATTGGTGGAGTTTTTGTGCGTATTGGAAACTTTTTCAATTCTGAAATTGTTGGAAAATATACCAATTCAGATTTTGGAGTTGTTTTTCAAGGAAACGGTGAAACACTGCCACGTCATCCAGCACAATTGTATGAAGCATTCTGCTATATTTTTGTCTTTGCCATTTTGTGGTATACGTATTGGAAAACTGATAAAAAAGAGAAACGAGGATACATTTTTGGGCTGTTTTTAGTCCTCCTGTGGACAGTTCGTTTCTTTGTAGAATTTGTAAAAAAAGCACAAATAAAAGAACGCGAAGAATGGTTGTTGCTTACCGGACAATGGTTGAGTATTCCTTTTATTATTGCAGGACTATATTTTATGTTCCGAAAAACCAAAACAACCGATATAGATACTAATAAAACTGTAGCTTCCTAATGAAAAAGTGCATCACTTTACTGTGTATAGTAGTAACGTTTGTTGCTTGCAAAGAATCTTCAAGTAATAAAACTGTAAAAACAGCAGATATTAAATTTACTAAAGAGGGCGAGTTAACATTGACCAAAGCAGATGACACTGACATTGTAACACTTGATGTAGAGTTTGCAGAAACCAACTACGAACGCGAAACTGGACTTATGTATCGCAAATCGATGGAAGAAAAACAAGCCATGCTTTTTATTTTTGAATCATCGCGTCCACAGAGTTTTTACATGAAAAACACTTACATTCCTTTAGATATTATTTATTTAGATGAAAACAAAAAAATAGTGAGTTTTCAGAAAAATGCACAACCTTTAAACGAACAAGGATTGCCATCCGTACAACCTGCGATGTATGTCTTAGAAATCAATGCAGGATTGGCAGATAAATGGTCGCTTGCTGTTGGAGACACAATGAATTTTGTGAAGTTTTGATATTCCTTCAAAATGTTGCTACTGCATTTTTTGCAATGGCTTTTATAACATAAAATCATTCCTTTTATACTTTGAAATCACATCTAGTATCTAGTTCATAGAAATGATATTTCTTGCATATATAGATACTTCTCTTGTATTGCTTCATTTTTCAGCTACTTGTAACAACCTCCCTATTCATCTTACTGTTTGAGAGATGTAATATTTTATGGTGTAAATGTATATTGATCTATTTCATGTGGGACTTTTGCATTTATAAAAACAGTCCTTTTCAATTTTCGCTAAGAATTTTTATGTACTGTATATAAATGTTTCTACGGTTTTCCCGTATACAAATCTAAAGTGGATTTTCTATTTTTAGTCAAGCCAAAATTATTACTCATGAAAACAAAAAATTTACAATCATTAGCATTACAGAAAACAACCATTACACGTTTAACAACTCAACAACTTACAGGTGGCGCTACCACAACACACCATTCTAACATTACTTGTGGTGGACTTTGTGCTGACTCAGGCCCAATTGTTTGTGGTATAAAATAGTACTAAACAGTATTTACAACAAAAAAACGCTGCCCAATGAGCAGCGTTTTCTATATTCAATAAAGTTGATTGCTACTATTTAAGCAGCCTTTGTTTCTTCTTCTATTCCTTTGTTGATATCTCCTTTTTTGATGGTATCGTACATGATTGGCGTTGCGATAAACATCGAAGAATATGTACCGACAATTACACCTACAATCAACGCAAACATAAATCCTCGGATAGATTCTCCACCAAAGATAAAGATCGCTAATAATACCACTAACGTAGTTAATGACGTATTCAAGGTTCTACTCAATGTACTGTTTAAAGCAGCATTTACCGTTTTGCTAAATTTCCACTTTGGATTTTCATTCATAAACTCACGGATTCTATCAAATACAACCACGGTATCGTTCAGCGAGTATCCAATTACAGTTAGAATCGCCGCAATGAATGCTTGGTTGATTTCCATCGTAAATGGTAAATATTTCCATGCTAGAGAGAAAATTCCTAATACAATTAATACATCGTGGAAAACTGCCACAACCGCTCCAAGAGAGAATTGCCATCTTCTGAATCGCAATAAGATATATAAGAATACCACCACTAACGATCCTAAGACTGCCCAGAACGACGCTTTTTTAATATCATCCGCAATGGTTGGTCCTACCTTGATCGATTGCATGATTCCTACTGTTTTATCTTCCGCACCGTCTACAAACGTATCATACTCCATTCCGGCTGGCAAATACGTACCCAAACCTTTGTGCAACTTCTTTTTGATTTCATCGTCAACATCAGTTCCAGTTTCGTTTACTTTATAGTTGGTTGTAATTTTTAACTGATTGTCATCACCAAATGTTTTTACCTCGAGTGATACAGCATTTTCACCATCTACAAATACACTTTGCAATGAAGCTTTTACGTCTTGTGGACTTACTGTTTTCTCAAAACGTACTTGGTACGAACGTCCACCGACGAAGTCAACTCCTTGATTCAACTTGCTTCCAAGTGTAATAGACCAAACACCCACAGCAATGATGACTCCTGAAATGATATACGCTACTTTGCGTTTTTTCAAGAACTCAATGTTCATGTTGCGGAATAAGTTTTTAGTTACACCTGTAGAGAATGCTAAAATTTTACCTTTTGCTGTGTACCAATCAATCAATAATCGTGTGATAAAGATTGCTGTAAATAATGAAGTCGCGATACCAATTAATAAAGTAGTAGCAAATCCTTTAATCGGACCTGTTCCGAATAAGAATAAGATCAAGGCTGTTAAACCAGTAGTAATGTTTGCATCAAAGATAGAAGACATAGCTCCTTTCCAGCTAAATGCGTGTGTAATCGAATCTTGTAATGACTTTCCTTTAGCAAGTTCTTCTCGAACTCGTTCAAATAAAAGTACATTCGCATCCACCGACATACCAATAGTTAATACAATACCAGCAATTCCAGGCAATGTTAATACAGCACCTAAGTTAGCCAATACTCCAAAAATTAATAAAATGTTGAATGCTAAGGCAACGTCAGCAAATAAACCAGCTCTACCATAGTAGAATACCATCCAAACTAATACTAATACTAAAGCGATTAAGAAAGACATTAAACCACTGTTAATAGCTTCTTGTCCTAATGATGGTCCTACAACTTCTGATTGTAAGATTTCTGCTTTTGCCGGTAATTTACCCGCGCGTAATACATTGGCTAAATCCTGTGCTTCACCAATTGAAAAACGTCCGTTGATTTCTGTATTTCCACCAGAAATGGCACCGTTGGTTACGGTTGGCGCAGAGTATACGATATTATCTAAAACAACCGCGATATTTCCTCTTTCTTCAAATACTTCTCCTGTTAATTTTTCCCATTGCTTCGCTCCTATACCATTCATTTGCATAGTTACGTTTGGTTTCATGTCGCTTGCGTAGCTTTGTTGTGCAGCGTCTACTACGTCACCTTTCATTTGTGGCGTAGCTTCTTTTCCTTTACGCTTTCCTTGTAGCGCATATAAGTCAACTGTTCCGTTTGGACTTACTTCTTTCCCAAAAGCAAAACGTACGTTACGCAATTCTGCTGGTAATATTTGTTTTAATACTGGTTTTGAAAGTAAATCTAATACAGCTGCTTTGTTTTCTTCTTTTGTAGCTCCAATAACACCTCCAAAGCCATTTTGTATCAATGTAACTTTGTCAAATAATGGATTGATGACATTTAGAGAATCTTCTTCAGTTGAAGTTAACAACGCTGTTTCATCAGTTTCATCGCTCTCTTCTGCATCTGCTTTCTTTGGTGCAAACTCAGGAAGTTCTTTTAATTTTTCATTAGCTTGAATTAAGTATGTTGCAAGCGTACTGGTGTTATTGTATGTTTTCCAGAACTCTAATTCGGCTGTAGTTTGTAATAACTTTTCAATACGAATTACATCCTTTGCTCCTGGCAATTCAATTAAAATACGTCCAGAAGTTCCTAAACGCTGAATGTTTGGTTGTGTTACCCCAAACTGGTCAATACGTTTGTTTAATACTTCTTTCGCTGAAACAATAGACTGATCTACTTTTCTACGCAATACATTTTGTACCACATCATCAGACGTGTTGAATGTTTCTGCCTTTAATTCTTCCTGTAAAGAAGCCGTGTAGAATAAGCTAGGATCTGCTAATTTCAAACCTTCAGGTTTTAATTCGTCAAATGCTCTAAAGAAAGACTCTAGGTAATCTTCTTGTGCATCTCTTTGAAGAATATCAGCTCTATCAAGCGCTTTTCTAAATGTTTCGTTTGTTGTTTTATTGGTCAATCCGTCAAGGATATCACGTACAGAAATTTGAAGAATCACAATGATTCCTCCTTTAAGGTCAAGACCTTTGTTCAATTCTTTTTCTTTGGCTTCACTGTAGGTGAATTTTGCAAATCCGAAATTAATTGGCTCTTTTCTGTCAATAGAATCGAGATATGTTTTTTCAATTACACTTCTGGCATCTGAATTTTCTTTGGTATCTGCGGTACCGTCTGCTGGTTTTGGCACTTGCGATACGGCATATACTTTTGCGTCATTTTCAATTTTATTCGTAATGAATGTGAATGATAATTGGTAAATACTTACCAATCCGAATAGGAGCGCAAATAATTTTACTAATCCTTTGTTCTGCATCTTCTTGTTTTTTGGTCAAACGTTGAAACGGCAATTGTGTTTCCGCGTTGTTTGACAATTATGTTTTGTGATTTGATTATTGTTGTACTTTTTGAACTATTCAAAAGGCACTTGAAATATATGTGATACGCTGTGTATACGTAACACATGTGAATTTGACACTTTCGTGAGAAAGCATCAAACTAGTTTGTAAAACTTATGAAAGTGAAGTTGTGAAAGGTCCTGCGCGTACATCAGGAATTTCGTAAGATATATTTTCTTTTGGAATAACCGTATACTCAGAACGTGTATAGGTCAATTCAATAGCTATTGTTTGATGATCTCCAGTAACAAACGAATTTGTATTGGCAAATAAATTTGGTGTTGGAGATTTGTCGAATTCTTTGTGTAAATCGAGAATGAACTTGCCATGTGCTCCCAAGAACGCGTCAGAAGCTGCTTGCAGTTCATAAATGTCTATCTGATACTGATCAACATTGGCAAACGATTGAAGATATACATTTGTTTCTTCAACAGGAAGTACAGGCAATGTATCTTTTGCAGAGAATCCATTTTCAATGAGTAATTCTTTGACTGCTGCTACTTTTTCCTTGCTGAAATAGGCAATTTTCAACGACGCTCCTTCTTGTGGACGAACTTGAATGTTTTCTACACCTAACGCTTCTAATTGTTCGGTGATCGCCTGAATGATTGCTGTGGTTTCTTGAGAGGTGGAAGCGCTGTCCGTAAAATGAAGCTCAATTTCTTGATTCGGCGCAGGCGATTGCTCTTTGTAAAATCCAAAGAGTGTCAACAAGAGTATTAGACCACTAAAATACTTTTTTGCAATCATCCGCCAAATATAAAAATAAAGCGAAAAATAGCGTAGATTTTTTGCAATTAATTTTACTTTAAGTTATTGAATGTTATTGTGCTATTACAAATAGTTTAGTTGGGCTTAAGTGTTGTTATAGAAACAATTTCCACTTTCGGGATATTTCCTGAGCGAATGGCCGTTGCCAAAATAGCGGCTTCTTCTCTGGTAAAATTTCCATGAATTTCTGTCATTCCTCCTGAAATTGCACCACTAGTTACAGCTGGCGCTGAGTATACAATAGTATCAAAAACCATCGCAATATTACTTCTGGCTAAATACACATGCGCTGTAAGCTGTTCCCAAATTTCAGCTCCTTCTTTATTCATTTGAAGATTTACAGTATATGCATCAAGATAGGAAGATTTTTCCGCTGCCGCATCTACTACATACCTGCCGTCAAGCGCAGCGTTGCCGTTTTTATCTGTATAGACGACATACACTTCATAGTTTCCTTTTTCGCTTTGTTTACCCAATAAAAATTGAATATTTTTTTTCATGGGCGCATAGTAAAATGATCCTTTTTCTAATAAGGGACGTATTTTTTCTATGTTTTCTTGAGGAATAACTCCAAAAACAGGACCGCTAGCATGCACAAACGTGATTCCATACAATAAATCCACCTCATCTTCTGTGGCTGCAGATGCTGCAAGAGTATCTGAATCTGAAGCTGATGTTATTTTACTTAAATTTTGTAAGTAGTCAATTACTACTTTTTTCTCTAAACACACTTCATAAAACTCCAGTTTTCCAGCAACTGAAAATGCTTTATCAAAAGTCGGTCTTTTTATATTTCCTTCATATGTAAAAGTGATGTTTTGACCTTGAAGTTCTGCAATTTGTAAATTTTGTGCACCGAGTGTTTCAAGTCGTTTTCTCAGATTTTCAATACCTTGTTTTTGCTCTGCTTGTGATAAATTGCTTTCTACTATTGCTAACTCAATACTCGTTTTTGGAGCTTTTGGAGGTGTTTCACAAGACATTAATACAAGTAACAACACAAAAAATAGATTGTAAATACTGTAATTTTTACACATAGTGACGATAGAGTTGAGATTAAAAGAGAAGAGACTGTCTAAAAAGTTAATGAAAACATCACTCTGAGCTTGACTCAGAATCTCATCACGGTGATTTTCAACTGTTATGAGAAACCGAAACCTGTGCTGAATTTATTTCAGTATCAAGTTTGGTTTGACGAAATCTGTACTTTTTAGACAGTCTCTTGATAATTTTGTCAGCAATTTTTATTGCTTCATATTTTTGTATCCTTCTGGTGGTGTAACGTTGAATAATTCAGAAGAAACTTCTTGCTTTTCAATTTTAGTCACTTCGGTAGTAATAACCATATCGATTCCCATTTGGTTCATTTTCATTTCCATATAGAGTGGAAATCCTTTTATTTTGTCACCTAATGTTGCGGTTTGCTGTGATGGTGCTTGAATAGCTTCTGTAGTGTACATTACCATTTCAACTTTTACACCGTCTTTTGTTACAGAGGTAGCGTATTCTTGACATGTGTATCCTAAAACTGTTTTGGTTTTAGTTCCTTTAGTTACTTTTATTTTTTTAAGGTCTTCTTCAGATAACGAAATATCTTCTACTGTGTACATTTTTCCTAATGCTGGATTGTCCATCAACATTAACATTTTTTGTTGATCTGCATTGATGATAGTAGTCACAGCTCCTGACATTGGATTGTCTAATTCTGAGCGAGAGTTTTGGCCTTTAAATAAGGTAACTGTTTCCATTTTCCCCATCATATCAAACTGCGCTTGTACCTGTTCATTATCAGTAGACATTGTTTGTTTAGACGTAATTTTCCCTTCCGATAAATCATTTTGAGCAGAAACCATTACACTAAATGCCAATGCTACAAATACTAATATTTTTCTCATTTTTTTTGTTTTAGTTTATTTTTAACTATCAAGTTTGTAGTTAGTAATACAAATATGTTACATTTTTGTGGATATAATACCATTTAGAACTTTAAATTACCGTAATAAGATGTGTTTTTCATTTTTATAGAAATTTCAAATCCTAGTTGATAAAAAAACCTCAAGGCTATTTGCGATGAGGTTTTTATGCTATTTTTAGAAAACGTGATTTATAGTTCTAACAATCCGTTTGTTTTTTTCACACCTTCAGCACTTGCGGCTAAATGCGCTTTTTCGGCCTCGCTTAATTCAATTTCAACGATGCTTTCAATTCCATTTTTTCCTAAGATTACAGGAACTCCAATACATAAATCATTCAATCCAAATTCACCTTCTAATAATGCAGAACATGGAAACATTTTTTGTTGATCACAAGCAATTGCCTGTACCAATCCTGACACTGCGGCACCTGGTGCGTACCATGCAGAAGTTCCCAATAATTTTGTCAAGGTAGCACCTCCAACTTTGGTATCTTCTTTTACTTGGTTTAAACGCTCTTCTGATAAAAATTCAGAAACTTTGATACTATTACGTGTTGCATGTGCAGTTAACGGCACCATACCTTTGTCACTGTGTCCACCGATTACCATTCCATCTACGTCAGAAATTGGTGCGCCCAATGCTTCTGCCAATCTGTATTTGAAACGCGCACTATCTAAAGCTCCTCCCATTCCAATGATTCTGTTTTTTGGCAATCCTGTAGTTTTGTGAACTAAATAGGTCATCGTATCCATTGGATTACTTACGACAATGATGATGGTGTTTGGAGAGTGTTCAATCAAGCTTGCAGAAACTGATTTTACAATTCCAGCGTTGATTCCGATTAATTCTTCACGTGTCATTCCAGGCTTACGAGGAATTCCAGAAGTAATTACACATATATCGCTACCAGCTGTTTTAGAGTAATCGCTTGTACTTCCTGTGATGGTGGTATCAAAACCATTTAGGGAAGCTGTTTGCATTAAATCCATAGCTTTTCCTTCAGCATATCCTTCTTTAATGTCTAATAAAACGACTTCTGAAGCAAAATTTTTGATTGCGATATATTCGGCACAACTTGCACCTACGGCACCAGCACCTACAACTGTAACTTTCATATTTTTATGTTTTTTTTGATGTATTGATTTAAACGCTGCAAAGTTCATATTTTTTACTATGAAAAACAACGTAATTTTAAATTATTTCCATCAAAAACATTATCGAATACTAATCGCCAGACCTGCGCTTAATGTATTGAATTTCTGAAATGTATAATCGCCAAATATTTTAATCGGACCTAAGTTTAAACGCGCTCCTATTGTCGATCGAACTCCGCTTGCATCAAAGTCTAAATTTACTGGATTTGAAACTGTTTCTGTAACGGTAGAAACCACATTTCCGTTGTTGTCTTCCACATCGTAACTTAAATTGTAATCGCCTTTGATATTGATTTCCGAACTTCCCTGATTGTATCCAAATCCTGCGTATAGTGTGATGATTTTAAAATCCAAAGAACCCAACGCTTGAATGGTCCATGCATTCATGCTAAATTCCGCTTCTCCGTTATTTACAGAAACATTATCCGAAAGACTGTCATCATTGATGGCATAGGTTGCACTTAAATTTGTAAATGCAGCCAATACAGAAACGCTGAGTGGCATTTTGTCAATAGGCCCTAAATATTGAGTAATATCGTGCATCAATCCAACACCAATGAGTCCAGCTTCCACGCCATCTCCGTAGTCTATTGTTGGTACATAGCGTAATTTTACATCTGTTTTGGTTGGCAATCCTAATCCAACTTGAAGCATAGGCGCAGGTACTGCGTTTATCGGAAAATCTTCCGCAATTCCGCCTGGCACTTCAAAGCTTCCTACTTTGAATGTATTGGTGCCATCAATTGGAATACGCACATCAACTGTGGTTTCTGTGCCGTTTTCGCTCATTACAGTGGGCAATGTAGTTTCACCATTGGCAGTAACTAGAAATTGATAATCTGCTGGATTAAACGTAAAGTTCTGACGAGAATTTGGCACAAAACTAGCATTGGCAGAGATTGTAATGTCAAATCCGAATTTTTTATGAGCTTTTGCGGTAGTGTACCAGCCGCCGTTGATGCTGTATAAAAATCCTTCCATCAAAGGACTCATGTAGTTTTCTG
>JBCCLS010000025.1:0-13512 GCA_039026835.1 Bacteroidota bacterium
ATTTTATTATGCAAGCATAGTAATTTAATTTAACAAAAATTTTATACTCAAATAGGTGTTTTGACGGTGTTTTTTATTGAATGTTTAATGAAATAACAATTTTACCACATATTCTACAATACACTAGCAGTTTTTACATTCAAATAAGCGTATAAAAAAAGCCCGATTTTACAATCGAGCTCTCTTTTTTTATTAACCAACCAAAACTTTAAAATTATGAAAATCTCTCTTCTTAAAGTTGCAAAAGGAAACCACTCTCTTTTGCGGCGACAAATATAGAACGAGAAATATAGTATGCAAGCACAGTAATTGACTTTAACACAATTTTTATGTACTGATATGTACTTCACAACTCATCTTTGCTAAGTATTCAATAATTGTTGAATTTTAGTGAAAGATTCACATATTTTCTACGCTTCAAAGGCTTGATTTTGGTATTATTTTAGAGTTGTATAGCCTTCTAAATTGCTTATTCCCCAATTTTCTAACTCTTCTGTACTCCAAAGTGCAGGAAAAAAGATTCTTTTTTGATATTTCGGATGCATGTATTTTTGCCAATCACTTCCGCCCGTTGCTTCTGAGTTGCCTTTATCAGAATTAATATACTTTGCCGCAGCATTGTAGTGGTGCATAACCCAACTGATATTTACAGTATGATCGTAGTGACGCATGGCATTAATTAATGTCGTATTTTGTTGATACGCTTCTGGAAGTTGCTTAAATTTTGTCCACAAATTGATGGTGTTGTATTCTTTCATCCACGCAATGAGTTCTTTTTTGTATTTCTCATCAAAATTGACCATCAACTTACTGCGCTTGCCAGTTTTGTGATCATTTCCTGCGACTTGCCAATACATATTGTCATACGCATGCACATACGGTGTTTCTCTGTTGATCGTTTTTCGGAATCTATAGTCTATCAAGTTGATGAGTTCCGTTGAGGCAATTTCTATTTTTCGATATTGTACCGATTGAAAGCCACTGGCTGGCGTTAAAGTATCACGGAATTTCATGTATTGCGCAACTTCCATTCCATCGCCCATAATTTCGAACGAATTTGACAATAAATCAAAATAACGACTGATACGCATTAGATGCATGACAAATTTTTCTGGAAGAATATTTTCTGTGTGTGCAATTTGCTGCATTTCCCATAAAATCATCTTAAACACCAATTCGTTTACCTGATGATAGATGATAAAAACCATTTCGTCAGGCAACTGAGTACGTTGCGTTTGGAGTCCTAATAAAGCATCTACTTGAATAAAATCCCAATATTTCATGGGTTCTGCATATAATAATCCTGAAAGGTGTACGTCAGGATCTTGTCCCATATCCAAATACTTTTTGTCTATGGCGGCGAGTAATTCTTCTCTGGTCATGTTGTTATTTTTTTGGAAGAGAAAGGTGTTGTTTTTTAGTTTACAATGTCAGTTCAAGCGCAGTCGAGAACACCTTGAAATCATAAGCATCTCGACTGCACTCGATGTGACATTATTATAATGATAGACAGATTGCTTCACTTTGTTCGCAATGACGAATCATTTTATATTATAACGTTCCGCGTGCTTCTTGTTCTCTTTCGATCGCTTCAAACAACGCTTTAAAGTTTCCTACACCAAATGATTGTGCACCTTTGCGCTGAATGATTTCAAAGAACATTGTCGGTCTGTCCACAATAGTTTTGGTAAACAATTGCAATAAATAGCCTTCTTCATCACGATCAATTAAGATTCCGTGTTTTTTGAGTTCTTCTACATCTTCGTCAATATCGCCTACACGCTCCAATAAATCATCATAGTAGGTTTCTGGAACGTATAAAAATTCTACGCCACGTTCGCGCATTTGCGAAACAGTTTCAATAATATTGTCTGTCGCTACCGCAATGTGTTGCACGCCTGCACCATTGTAAAAGTCAAGATATTCTTCAATTTGCGATTTCTTTTTTCCTTCCGCTGGCTCGTTGATTGGAAACTTGATACGCCCGTTTCCATTACTCATCACTTTACTCATCAACGCTGTGTAATCGGTAGAAATGTCATCGTCTGTAAACGAGATAATTTGCGCAAAGCCCATCACTTTTGCATAGAATTCACACCATTCTTTCATTTTTCCCCAACCTACATTTCCTACCATATGGTCAATAAATTTTAGTCCTACTGGCGTTGGATTGTAATGTGATTCCCATTTTCGATAGCCTGGCAAAAAGATACCTTTGTAGTTTTTGCGCTCTACAAAAATATGCACGGTTTCACCATAGGTATAAATTCCTGAGCGAATTACATAGCCGTTTTCGTCTTCCTCCTTAGTTGGCTCCATATACGGTTTTGCACCTCTTTTTGTGGTTTCTTCAAAGGCTTTGGTAGCATTTTCTACCCAAAGCGCCACAACTTTGACACCATCGCCATGTACATCGATATGTTCGTTGATTTCACCGCCTTTTCCAAGTGGAGTTGTCAAGACAAGGCGAATTTTATCCTGTTTTAAAACGTAGGAAACTCTATCTGTCAATCCTGTTTCCAAACCTGCGTAGGCTTCCGATTGAAAACCAAAAGCGGTTTTATAGAAATGTGCGGATTGCTTGGCATTTCCGACATATAATTCTACATAATCTGTTCCTAATAGCGGAAGAAAGTCTTCTGCTTCTTCGAATAATTTTTTGAGTCCGTATTCTGTATTTTGTAAATCCTTTAAGTTTTTTATTTCTGCTGCCATCTTGTTAATTTTTAATGCATTAATCGTCGTATGTGTTTTTTGTGTACATAAACGCTGTTATTTACCACATGGCACGAATATGCGTTGCGATTGTCGTTGTTTGTTGTTTCATGTGAATTATTCTAACCAAGATTTGAAATAGTCTTCATCGGCAATTTTCATGGCTTCTTCCGTTACTTGCAACGGTTTGAAGGTATCCACCATCACAGCCAATTCTTCGGTTTCTGTCTGTCCAATACTACGTTCTACTGCACCAGGATGTGGTCCGTGTGGAATTCCCGCAGGATGTAGCGAAATGTGTCCAGCATCAATATCGTTTCGACTCATAAAATCACCATCCACATAATACAATACCTCATCACTGTCAATATTGCTGTGGTTATACGGCGCCGGAATGCTCTGCGGATGATAGTCATACAATCGTGGCACAAAAGAGCACACCACAAACGCATCTGTTTCAAAGGTTTGGTGTACTGGTGGCGGTTGGTGAATGCGTCCTGTAATTGGTTCAAAATCGTGAATAGAAAAGGCGTATGGATAGTTGTAACCATCATAGCCAATGACGTCAAACGGATGTGTAGCGTAGATCATTTCAAAAATGTCTCCTTGCTTTTTCACTTTGATCATGAAGTCTCCTTTTTCGTCATTGGTTTCCAATTCATAAGGTCTGCGGATGTCACGCTCACAGAAAGGCGAATGTTCTAATAATTGTCCAAACCAATTTCGATAACGTTTTGGCGTGTAAATTGGTCGGTACGATTCTACGATAAACAAACGGTTGTCTTCTGTATCAAAATCAAGTTTGTAAATTACACCGCGTGGTACCAACAGATAATCTCCGTATTTAAAGTCAAGATTTCCAAGCATGGTGCGTAGTTTTCCTGTTCCTTTATGAATAAAGATTAATTCGTCTGCATCGGTATTTTTGTAAAAATAGTCACGCGTAGATTCTTGCGGTGCTGCTAGGATGATATTGCAATCACTGTTGGTTAAGACTATTTTTCTACTTTCTAAATAATCTGCTTCGGGCGGCACTTGAAATCCGCGGAAGCGATACGATTGCATATTATTCGCTTTGGCAATTTTAGGTTGTACGCTGTATTGCTTGCGTATTTCTTTGACTTGTGTGGGTCTATGCTCGTGGTAACTGTTGGTAGACATTCCGTCAAAACCAATGGTTCCAAAAAGTTGTTCGTAATATAAATCACCATTTGGCTTTCTAAAAATGGTATGACGTTTTGGTGGAATATTTCCTAGTCTATGATAAAAAGGCATCGTGTTATTTTTTAATCGTAAAATGAGATGATAAGATATAGAAAAATGTGAAGATTTGCGTTCACATTTAGCAAAAAACAACTGTATCTTATTCAGGATTCCGCTTGATAAGATAGTGTAAGTACGCTAGTAAGTCGCTCCAAAAAGGTTTCACGTCAAAAAGTGTTATAGATCATTTTGATCAGCTGTACACAAATATCGTAATTATTTGGAGATTTTTTATGATTGTAATCAGGTTTGGATTTGATTTGGTGTGAAATTTCACTGAATCAAGGTGTTAAAACCAAAATCCGATACTAAAATACAACTGATCTTGCTCTTGATCTGGCGTCCACGAATATTTGAATTGCAAAGGACCAAAGAAGGTTTCAAATCCGTAACCGAACGCATATCCATTAAAGTTTGGTCGTGTAAACCATTCGCCATTATCAAAAATATTGTTTCCTGCATTGGCATAATTTGCCGTAAAATTGACATGATGTTTGTCCAGAAAATTATAATCCAAGGTAAGCGTTCCTTTGACAAAACTGTTTCCCGTGAAACTTAAAAAGTCATATCCCAAAAAGGAAATGTAATTGTTGATAAAGTTGTTGCCAAACCCTCCCAATACATAGTCTAACGAAGTCGTGCCAGGTTCTCCTAGTTTAAATCCGCCTTCTGTGGCAATGTTTAGCGAAATATTACTGAATAAAGGCGTAGCATACCCAAATTTTGCACGTGCCAATGAGAAAGGTTCAAAATTGTTATTGAAGTCTGACGAATAAATATACCAGTGAAAATCTCCTGAAAAAAACAATCCGTCAGAAGGAAAATATTTGTTGTCGTACGTGTCTAATTTTAAGAATGCAAAAGTACTAACGAAGTCACTTCGTTCAAAAACGGTTTCTTCTTCTTCGCCGTCGCTGATGGTTTCAGAGGTGATTTTTAAACGCTTGTGTTCGCCTCCAACACCAAATACAAATTCTTCACGAACTACGGTTTGAAAGTACAATTGGTTTGTAAAATCAGCAACTTCTACATCAATTCGATTTAAATCTGGATTGCTAGTATCATCCGAAATGAGATCATAATTCACGCCGCGTTCAAAGGTATTGAAACGTGAATTGAAACCAATACTCCAGTAGTATCCTTTGTCGAGATAGTATTCAAAATTATACCGAATGTTGTCTCCAATGATAAAGTCAAACGACGCCACATCATTATTGAATAGAAGTTTCTTTTTGGTAACATTGATCAATCCTGCAGTTTTGTAAACATCGTCGTAATGCGCTGCCAATCGTAAAAATGTAGTGTTTGGCTTTTCTCGTAAGTTTAAAATGATGTCTTCGGTTCCATCTGCATTTTTCAAGCGTTTGTAGCGAATTCCCGTAAAGTTTCCTGTGGCTGCCAAATTGCTAATGCCTTCTGTAAATTTTTTGAACGGTATTTTCGTAGGCGTTTTGAAACGAAGTTTTCCTCGCACATAGGAACGCGGAAAGTTTTCACTCCCACGCAAGTGGATATAATTAATCATAATGGAATCCTTTGCCTGAACTCTTGGAATGTTTCGTTTTCGTTGTTGCTGTGCCGCAATTTTTTGCAATGCTGCGATTTGTGCTCTTCCTGCCGCTTCACCACGCTCAATTAATTCGCTGCTTTTGTCAAAAGCAATGACTGAAAAACCATCAATATTAGGACGAATGTATAGATCGGTTTGTTTTCGCTTGGTTTTCATGGCGTTGATGGTCCGAAAGTTGTTGATTTGTGTCAAAATACCTGTGGCAGATTGTAATTTTTCGCGTCCTGCTAAATCATCTTGCACATCTACACCAATAATGATATCAACACCTTTTGCTTTGATTTCGTCAATCGGATAGTTATTCGTGACACCACCGTCAATCAGCAAGCGTTTTCCCATCGGAATGGGCTCAAAGAGTGATGGAAAAGCACCACTTGCCGTGATCGCATCTGGCAAATAGCCACTTTCTAGAATGACTTGCTCGCCTTTTTCAATATCGGAAGCAATACACAAAAACGGAATGGGCAGTTTGCTAAAATCATCAATATCATCTACATGTAATAATAGTTGCGCTAGACTGTTATAGACGTTTTGTCCTTTAGAAATGGATGACGGAAAGGTAACTTTAAAGTCGTCAAACGGTAAGGTGATCGCGTAGCGTTCTGCATCTTCTTTTTCGTAAAAGGTTTTGGCAGAACGCGGCAATTCATCCTGAATCAACACGTTTAAATCGGTTTTTTTAAAGATAGAATCAATTTGCGCGCCCGTATATCCTGAAGCGTATAACGAACCAATAATAGCGCCCATACTTGTTCCGCCCACATAATCTACACGAATACCCAAACTGTCAATGATTTTGAGCGTTCCAATATGCGCCAGTCCTTTAGCGCCACCGCCACTTAACACCAAACCTACTTTTGTATCTTGTTCAATAGGTTGCTCTTGCGCAGAAACTGCTAGTATGGTTAGGAGAGCAATACAGATGAACATCCATCTTTTCATGATTTGGTATTATTTTTTTTGAAAGTTTTCGTAAATTTTTTTGGCTCTGCTGTTTCCAACTACGGCCGAAATTTCTTCTAGTGATGCTGCCGAAATTCGCTTGACAGATTTGAACTTTTTTAAGAGTTCTACAATGGTTTTTTCACCAATGCCCGGAATGGTTTCCAACTCTGAATTTAACGCACTGTTGCTGCGTTTGTTGCGGTGGAATGTAATTCCGAATCGGTGTGCTTCATTTCGTAAGTGTTGTATGATTTTGAGCGATTCACTTTTTTTGTCTAAATATAGCGGAATGGAATCGCCTGGATAATAAATTTCTTCCAAACGTTTGGCAATTCCGATGATGGCTATTTTTCCACGCAAATTGAGTGCGTCTAAACTTTTGAGTGCAGAAGATAATTGTCCTTTTCCACCATCAATCACAATGAGTTGCGGTAAGGGTTGTTCTTCTTCAACCAAACGTTTGTAGCGTCGGTATACGACTTCTTCCATCGAAGCAAAATCGTCAGGACCAACAACCGTTTTGATATTGAAATGACGGTATTCTTTTTTGCTCGGTTTTCCATCTTTAAAAACAACGCAAGCCGCTACAGGATTGGTTCCTTGAATGTTGGAATTGTCAAAACATTCAATATGTCGCGGCTCTTCCGAGAGACGTAAATCTTTTTTCATTTGTGCCATAATTCGATTTACATGCTTGTCGGGATCGGTCAATTTGATTTGTTTGAACCGTTCTTGGCGGAAGTATTTGGCATTACGTAAGGACAGATCAAGGATGCGTTTTTTATCTCCTAATTTGGGCACTGTAATTTTGAATTTTTCACCAACTTCCACTTCAAAAGGCACATAGAGTTCTTTGGAATTGGTTTCGAAACGTTGGTGGATTTCTGTAATTGCCAACTCAAGCAATTCCTTATCCGTTTCGTCCAGTCTTTTCTTGATTTCCAGTGTGTGTGAACGAATGATCGATCCCAAAGACAATTCTAAGAAATTGATATACCCAAAGCTTTCATCAGAAACAATAGAAAACACATCTACATTGTTGATTTTTGGATTGACAATGGTAGATTTTGCCTGATAATTGGCTAAGATTTCTATTTTTTCTTTCACTTTTTGTGCTTCTTCAAACTCCATGGCCTCGGCATGTGCACGCATTTGTGCTTTGAACTGACTTAACGAGTCTTTAAAGTTCCCTTTGATGATGGCGCGAATGGCAACAATTTGCTCATCGTAACTTTGTATGGTTTGCTTTCCCTCACACGGTCCGTAACAATTGCCCAAATGGTATTCAAGACAGACTTTGTATTTGCCTGCGTTAATTTTTTCATGAGATAAGTCGTAATTACACGTGCGTAATGGATACAAGCCTTTGATTAAATCCAACAAAGTCCGCACCGTTTTCATACTTGTATACGGACCAAAATATTCCGAACCATCTTTGATCATTTTTCGGGTTGGAAATACGCGCGGAAAGCGTTCGTTTTTGATGCAAATCCAAGGATAGGATTTGTCATCTTTCAACATCACGTTGTAGCGTGGTTGGTATTTTTTGATGAGATTATTTTCCAACAACAACGCATCCGTTTCCGTACTCACCACAATATGTTTGATGGTAGCAATTTTTTTGACCATCACGCGTGTTTTGCCGTATTCATGTTTTTTGGTAAAGTACGACGTTACTCGTTTTTTTAAGTTTTTGGCTTTTCCCACATACAATAACTTTCCTTCCTTATCGTAGTATTGATATACGCCAGGATTGGTCGGTAAGGTTTTGAGTTGTAATTCTAGGGATTGGGTCATTGTTGGGTTTTGGGTGTTAGGTGTTGGGTCGCTTTGCTCTTGGCTCTTGGCTCTTGGCTCTTGGCTCTTGGCTCTTAAAAATGTGTTTTTTTGTTGATTTGTTAATTTGTGTTTTTGATGTTTTTAATGTTTTACTGAGATTTCGATAACAAAGTTACATGCAATTCTTGCAAAAACAAATGCATAACTAAGTTACAATTTTTATTTTAGTGAAATGTAATTTTGAGAAGCCTAAAAAGGCGAACTCAAAGTTGTAAATTGAACTAACTTCGTAGCAGTACGAAGTCTTTTTTAATGATAAAAACTTGATCTCAATATTGACAAACTTTACTTTTACCTAAAAATTTTTAAGATGTCTAAATCTGCCTTGCGGAAGAAATACAAAGCGCTTCGAAATCAGCTTTCTGATCAAGAAAGAGATGATTTTAGTATGGCGATTGCCAATAATTTGCTGCAGCTTCCAATTTGGGAACAACGCTATTACCATTTGTTTTTAACGATTGCAGAACAGAAAGAGATAGACACCGAATTTATTTTGAATATTCTCGCAGGAAAAGACAAAGATATTATCATTTCTAAAAGTAATTTTGACGATTTTTCACTCACACATTTTTTATTGACAGACAATACTGTGATTAAGAAAAATAGCTACAATATTCCTGAACCTGTAGACGGTATTGAAGTGCCTTCACAAAAGATTGATGTGGTGTTTGTACCTTTATTAGCCTATAATGTACAAGGATATCGCGTAGGATATGGTAAGGGTTTTTACGATCGTTTTTTAGCAGATTGCAAAGAAGATGTCATTAAAATTGGATTATCATTTTTTCCACCAGAAACTGAGAATTTTGAAGTTGACAAAACAGATATTACACTTGATTTTTGTGTGACACCCGAAACGATTTTTACGTTTTAATTCACAAATTAAATAATCCCAGTATATTCTTCCTGTGCGGAAGCTTTTCCTCCTTCTGAATTTCCGTCATCAGATTTTTCGTCTTCTTTTTTCTTTTTTGGGAATGCTTTTTTATTAAAAATAATCAATAAGGCCACTCCGACCGTAATGGCAGAATCGGCAATGTTGAATACAGGATCAAAGAAGGTAAAGCGATCACCACCCACCCAAGGCATCCATTCGGGCCAAGTAGTATCAATTAAAGGAAAATGAAGCATGTCTACTACGCGTCCATAAAATACAGGTGCGTAGCCGCCTTCTTCCGGTAAAAAAGTTGCCAATTGCCCTTCGCTACCATTAAAGAAAATCCCGTAAAAAACAGAATCAATAATGTTTCCTAAAGCACCCGCAAAAATAAATGAGATCGCAATAATAAGAACTCGCGCACTGCTCTTTTTAACAGCATCATACAACCAATATCCAATGGCCGCAATGGCAAATAAGCGGAATAAGGTGAGCAAAAGTTTCCCGTAATTTCCTGGAAGCTCTACGCCCCAAGCCATTCCACGGTTTTCAACAAAGAGAATTTCAAACCAACCAAAAACCTCAACGCTTTCTCCTAGTTTAAAATTGGTTTTGATATATATTTTACTGATTTGATCTATGAGTAAGATCAAAACAATGATTCCAATCGATTTTTTTAATGACATTTGTCGTGTAATTTCCCTAATTGTTCGCTAAAATAAGAATATTTTATTCGTTATTGGCAGAATACGTAATCTTTCCGTTGTCTGCTTTTAATTCTACTTTTTTTCCTTTTTCGTAATAGACAATTTCCTGATCTGACACCGTTTCAAACACGGGTAATTTTTGTTTGATATAGTGTATATCTCCTTTTTTGGTTTGGATAATAGCTTCGCCTTCCAACTCATGTAACGTATAGTTTCCAGAGATCAAAAGTGCCCAGAATTTTTTGTAGTTTCCCTGTACATATACTTGGGTTTCGTCGCCTTCTAATTGTACCTTGAGTTGCTTGGGAATGTATATGTTCATCGCAATCGCAAATACTTTGTGCGCGCTTAGTTTATCGTTGGGCAATACAAAATCCTCTGCCAATTCACATGAAATCTGTAATTGTTTGTTTTTGGTAGCTGTAATTACATTGACATCTCTGTAATATTCACCTTCCATTGTAGTTTCAATGGTAATGACATCTGCATTCGTGCTATAGATATTGAGTTGAAATACTTTTTCTGTATTGATTCTAACTTCTTCTATAGCGGTAATGGCAAGTGTTTGCTGTGTAGTTTTTTGCGCAAAGCAACTGTTTACTATGATAATAAAAAAGGATATTATGTAAACAGATTTGGGCATTTTAGATTGTTTGGTGTTGGGTCCTAGGTTTTAGGTTTTTGTTGATTCGTTTATTTGAAACTTAAGCTTATAAATCTTTAAACTTCCAACTCATAAACTTATAAACTAGCGGTATAAACTAAAAAAGCGCCCGATAGAGAGCGCTTCCTAGGAAATATATAGTTCTTATTTCTGCATATTTTTTGCCTCAATACTTAGAGTAGCATGTGGAACTAACTTTAAACGTTCAGGATTGATTAATTTTCCTGTGACTCTGCAAATTCCGTATGTTTTGTTTTCAATACGAATGATGGCATTTTTAAGATCGCGAATGAACTTTTCTTGACGAATAGCCAATTGCATGTTTTTTTCTTTTGACATCGTTGTCGATCCTTCTTCAAAGGCTTTGAAAGTCGGCGACGTATCGTCCGTACCATTGTTATGGTCGTTCATGTAAGCACTTTTTAAGAGTGCTAAATCTTTTTGTGCTTGATCAATTTTATCTTGTATGATTTGCTTAAATTCTGCAAGCTGTGTGTCCGAGTATCTTATTTTAGTATCATCCATGATCTATATTTTTTTAATATCCAATACAGTATTTACCTCATCAAAAGCAATGGCTGTACCAGTGTTTAGTTGTTCTACAAAATCTAATTGCGCTGTCAACGTTTCTGTTGTCAAATAGTCTATATTACTATTGATAGCGTCTACTAGGTGTATATCTTTTTGTAGCGTTACATGGATTTTATCCGTGACTTCAAACCCTGAATCTTTACGAGCATTTTGAATTCTATTGACAAGCTCTCTTGCAATTCCTTCTTTTCGTAATTCATCTGTTATGGTAACGTCTAACGCTACGGTAATTCCACCAGAATTGGCTACTAACCAACCTTCAATGTCTTGAGAAGTAATCTCCACTTCTGTAATATCTAATGTACTACTTTTTCCGTTAATTTCTACAGTGATGCTGCCAGTTTTTTCAATTACGGCAATTTCTTCAGGTCCAAACTGCATAATTGCTGCGGCAGCTGCCTTCATGTCTCTTCCAAATTTTGGTCCTAACACTTTGAAATTTGGTTTGATTTGCTTGACTAATATGCCTGATGCATCATCCAACAATTCAATCTCTTTTACGTTTACTTCCGATTTGATCAATTCGGCAACAGCCGTAATTTCAGCCTTCGTTTGCGCATCCAATACAGGAATCATAATACGTTGCAATGGTTGACGCACTTTGATCTTCTCTTTTGCTCTTAACGATAATACTAAGGAAGATATTGTCTGCGCGTTTTCCATTTTACGCTCCAATGGTTTGTCAATAAACGCTTCATCAAATACTGGAAATGCTGCTAAATGTACACTTTCAAAGCTTTCTTTGGCGGTTGCCTGCGTTAAATCTTTGTAAAGTCTGTCCATATAGAACGGCGCAATTGGTGCGCCTAGTTTGGCAACTGTCAGCATACAGGTATATAGCGTTTGGTAGGCAGATATTTTATCGTGTTGATACTCTCCTTTCCAGAATCTTCTTCTGCTTAGACGTACAAACCAGTTGCTTAAGTTTTCCTGTACAAATTCTGAGATGGCTCTTGCCGCTCTTGTTGGCTCGTAATCTGCATAGCTTTCATCTACATATTTAATTAATGTGTGCAATTCGGAAAGTATCCAACGATCAATTTCTGGACGATCTGCCAATGGTATGTCCGCTTCGCTATAGGTAAAGTTGTCAATATTCGCATAGAGACAGAAGAATGAATACGTGTTGTACAAAGTTCCGAAGAACTTACGGCGTACTTCTTCGATTCCAGGAGAATGTTCTTCAAAATCTTCCCCTTTTTCAGCATCTGGTTTTTCCCAAGAAAATTTTAAGTTGTCCCAAGGATTTGCATTGGAAATCATGTACCAACGTGTGGCATCAGGTCCATATTTGTCTAAAGTTGTAAATGGATCCACTGCATTTCCGAGACGCTTGGACATTTTTTGACCATTTTTGTCTAATACCAAACCGTTTGAAACTACATTTTTATAGGCAACCGAATCAAAAACCATGGTTCCTATCGCGTGTAGCGTATAAAACCATCCGCGCGTTTGATCAACACCTTCGGCAATAAAGTTTGCAGGATAGCTTTCGTTAGTGTCTATGTATTCTTTGTTTTCAAACGGATAGTGCCATTGTGCATACGGCATGGAACCTGAATCAAACCATACATCAATTAAGTCACTTTCGCGCTTCATTGGTTTGCCAGAAGGCGACACCAACGTGATTTGATCTACAATATGTTTGTGCAAATCAACTTTGTCATAGTTTTCATCAGACATGTTTCCAACCTCAAAATCAGCATATACATCTTTGGTTTCTACTCCAGCCGCAATTGCTTTTTTGATTTCTGCTTTGAGTTCTTCTAACGAACCGATTATGAGTTCTTCTTTTCCGTCTTCCGTACGCCAAATTGGTAGTGGAATTCCCCAGAAACGCGATCTGGATAAGTTCCAATCGTTGGCGCCTGCAATCCAGTTTCCAAAACGACCTTCACCTGTAGATTTTGGCTTCCAGTTGATGGTTTGATTTAAATCATACATTCTGTCTTTTACATCCGTGATTTTGATAAACCATGAATCTAACGGATAATATAAGATAGGTTTGTCCGTACGCCAGCAATTTGGATAACTGTGCAAATATTTTTCAACCTTAAAGGCTTTGTTTTCTGTTTTTAGCTTGATGGCCAATTCAACATCAATAGATTTTTCAGGCGCTTCGCCATCGGCATAGTATTCGTTTTTTACATATTTCCCACCAAATTCGCCCAATTCTGGTCTAAAACGTCCTTGCAAATCTACCAACGGCACTAAATTGTCATTTTCATCTTTGACTCTCTTGCCCTTGCTGGGCACCGAGTAGAGGTCCTTGAACTCCTCCGGTATGGGACTGGACTCCTTCTTGTTGGCACTGACCACGACTTCCTCGTCCTCGTCCTCC
>JBCCLS010000026.1:0-13485 GCA_039026835.1 Bacteroidota bacterium
CCTGTAAAAGGTGTCATTATCAATAAAGTGCATCCTGATAAAATTGAGCGTGTGACAACCAATCTTTCCAAAGCCTTAGAAAAGATAAACATTCCTGTTTTAGGAGCTTTACCGTATGACAAAGCGCTCTCATTTCCGCTTATCGGAACGGTAAAGCTCCTAAAACAGGAATGTTTATCTTTTCTAAGGCTTTGGAAAGATTGGTTGTCACACGCTCAATTTTATCAGGATGCACTTTATTGATAATGACACCTTTTACAGGAACACCTTGCTCGCGAAATAAACTCAAATTCATATTGAGTCTGTCAAAAGTACTACCAATACCGCCTTCTGCGATTACGATGACATCTGCATCTAACATTTTAGCTACCTGAGCATTGGAAAGTCCCACAATGCTGCCGACGCCTGCATGTCCTGTGCCTTCATAGACTACAACTTCATATTCATTTTCAAGATGCGCCGCTGCTTTTTCAATATTGTTTGCAAAAGGAAACTTTTCAGGATGTTTTATGTATTCGGAAGTTACACCTGAGGCAATAATGACTGGACTGTGAATTTCGGGCTGAGTTTTAAAATCTAGAATATCTTCAAACAGTACCACATCTTTGTCAACAGTTTGATCACCGATTAAAATATGATTTTGTCCCACAGGTTTGCAATAGCCAACTTTAAACCCTTTTTCTTTCAAAACCGCTGCAATCCCAAGTGTACAAGTGGTTTTGCCTTTGTGTTGACCCGTCGCTGCCACAAATAATTTCTTCGACATGCTTTTTTTCTATAAAGATAAAGGAAAACGCGCGTTTAAGAGAATAGGAATTTAAAAAAGTGATGCTTTTAATAAAATAGTGAACCTTTGGAATTTTAAAAGGTGAGCAGGGAAAGTTGTTTTTAGAAATTTCTAGGAAGCAGTATTGTTTTTAATTTTTACTGAAATCTACCATATATACAGGAGATGAAGTCGTTTTACGATGCTTCAGTCTTAATAATATTCAACAATCCAGCTCCTTTTTTGGTATATAAAGTCACACACCAAACATTCTTAATGTTAGATATTGGTGTTGGATCTTCAGTAGAATCATTAAATAATATTTCTTGAATTTCTTGAATTGTTTTTGGACCTAAATACTTAATTTCATGTAAGTCATTCGTTAGATTTTCTACCCACTTATGTAAAGCTTCATTCATATCACTAGCTTCTGATTGGTATATGTAGGTTCCGCCTAAAAATTCAAAAATAAAGGTAAATAATTCCATAGCTAAAAGTTTAAGCTCAAATGTATGTATAACTACAAATTCAGTCCCTACACGCTCCGCATTCATGATGTTCATTAACATACGCAATAGATTCCTTGCAGAGTTGTTCTAAGATCGCGACGTCAATATCTTCAAGCTTTTTTATATAAATGCAAGCTTTGCCCATTTTAAATTTGCCAAATTCTTTGAGTAAGGCATCACTTTTTTCAGTTTTAGAATAAATGTAGAGTGAAAATTGTGCTTTTCTTGGCGAGAATCCTAAAATTGGAGCTTCGCCTTCATGACCGCTTGCATATTTGTAATGATACTTTCCAAAACCAATAATAGTTGGTCCCCACATTTTTGGTTCAAAACCAGACCATGTACTCATAAGCTCAATCAATTTAAAGCTGTCTTGCTTCTTTTGTTCTTTGTCAACATAGGAATTGATAAAATCAACAACGCTTACTTCTGTTTCTGTAGTTTTATTTTTCGCCATGGTTTCTATTAATAGTATTTTTATATTTTAGAATTGAAGAAAGCATATTATAAGCATATACTTTTTATATTGAAGAATAAGTAGTATCGTTTGCAAACTAACTATTACCTCAGTTTAGGTTTGGAGCAGTAAATGATTTCCATATCATATTGATTCTAAGCATTTCCCCCAATTTGCATCTCACTTCTTTTCCTTCCGATTCCAGAATAATAAAAGTTTCAGTCGCGTATATTTCTAACTCTTTGTTAAAAAGAACTTCTTCATTTTGTTCTCTTTTGACATATTTTAAATTGTTAAGTAGTTTTCTACTTTTAAGTCTTTCTCTAAATTTAAGCACATACTCATAATATTTTTCACCAATGTATGTTGGTTTTACATTATTTTTTTCTAATCCTTCAGGGATTCCTCTGAATGAAAAATTATTTTTCTTCATATACTCCACAGTTGTTTGGTCTGGTGTAATGGCGTAACAATAATTTTTAAGATTTTCTAGATTAGCATCCTTTAAGTAATACACAAAATCTTCATACAATTTGTCAAGGTCAGCATATCCCTTCTGTGAATCACAGCCATAACATAAAACTGTTATTACTAAAATTAAAAGTCTATTTTTAATCATCTTTAGAATTTTTTAGAATTAACGCTGGAATATCCAACGATTTGTACAACGAATTATACGCTTGCATCTCGGTATTGATAATCGCATCACGTTCGTCAGTGTATACTTGCCAATCGTTTAGTAAATCGCTCAGACGTTGTTTGGTACCTTGTGTGACTTTTGGATTGGCCTGATCAATATAGCGCAACAGCATAATCAATTGTGTGTTGAGTTTGTTGTTAAAATTGATCACATCCTGAAAGGTTTTTTGTTTTTCTTGGATTAAATTTTCTTCCCAATTGTTGATGCGCTTAAGTAATGCTTCTCCCTTTTCTATAAGAGGTTTTGCAGCTTCATTTTCTTTCAGAAGTTTCGCGTAGGTGTTCAATTGTGTCTTTGCTGATCGCATTTGATTCACAGATGTATGCATTTCTCGCACCGTATTTTCAATCGTAACCATCATTTCTTGTTGTTCCACAAAATCTTGTGCCGATGCTTTGATCGCTGGATTTGGTAAAATGGTTGCTTGTGTTTCCACAGATTCGCCATCAAACGTCAATCGCAACGTATAATTTCCAGGCGCAACATTTGCGCCTGTGTGTCCTCCAAACACAAACACTTTATCAATAGCAGGCAAGGCTTCTCTGCCAAAGTCCCACGTAAATCTGTTATAGCCTTTTTTTGCAGGTAATACTTGCGGTTTCGATGGTCCGCCTGGCCATGATTTGAAGCCTTTTGGTTTTTTATTTGTATACGTTCGAATGATTTTTGAACCTTGTAATACTTCTAATTTTAAATCTAAGGTATCTGCATTTTGATCTAAATAATAATCGAAAGTCACGCCACTTCTTGGATTTGTTCCTTGTCCTTTAGCTTTGGAAACACCTCCAAAAATACGGTAACTGTTTTTAGGTTTGAATAGCTCGACAGATTTACGTTCTGATGTCATGTTTTGAAGCGCTCCCACATCATCCAAAATCCAAAATCCACGCCCAGATGTTGCTGCGACTAGATCATTGTCTTGGATGGTTAGATCGTTAATTGCTACGACTGGCAAGCCTAAATTCAAACGCTGCCAAAACGCGCCATCATCGTTAGAAACATATAAACCTGTTTCTGTTCCTGCGTATAACAAACCTTTTCGTTTTTTATCAGCTCTTACGACTCTGGCAAATCCATTCGGATCATTCAAACCGTTTACAATTTTTGTCCATGATTTTCCATAATCGTTGGTCTTAAAGATATACGAGTTCAAGTCTAAAGATTTATATCGCATAATCACGATATAGGCTGTGGCTGGATCATGTTCAGAGATATCAATACTGTTGATGATACCATCTTCAATACCTTTTGGTGTAATGTTTTCCCAGTTTGCGCCGCCGTCTTTGGTAATGTGTACTAATCCGTCATCACTTCCTGCATAGAGAACACCTTCTTCATGTTGTGATTCTACTAAAGATGTGAGTGTATTGTAATTTTCACCTCCAGCAGCTTCATTCGTATATGGACCACCACCAGGACCGTGTTTTTCTGTTTCGTTTTTTGTGAGATCAGGACTTACGGTTGTCCAATTGAGACCGCCATTTGTCGTTTTAAAAACTACATTTCCTGCGTGATAAATAGTTTGTCTATTATGTGGCGAACTGATAATTGGAGCATTCCAATTGTACCGAAATTTGCTGTCTTTTGGTGCAATACTTAAGCCTAATTCTGGATATTGCTTGATCGCTTTTTGTGCTCTTGAAGATTTCGTCCACGAGCTAATATTTCCTTGATAGGTTCCGCCATATACCGTTTCTGGATTGTCTGGGTCAAAGGCAATAAACGCACTTTCGCCACCTGCAACCGAATACCAATCTTTCCAATCAATTCCGCCATCATTGGTACGACTTGCAATCGCAATCGCAGAATTATCTTGTTGACCACCATAGACATGATACGGTACTAAATTATCCGTAATGACACGATAAAATTGTGAAGTTGCCTGATTTTGTTGTGTACTCCAGCTTTTTCCGCCGTTAAAAGAAATATTGGCGCCACCATCATTTGAATTGATCATCTGCGTATTGTCATGCGGATTGATCCATAAATGATGATTATCACCATGTGGTACAGGAATATTGGTAAAGCTTTTGCCGCCGTCAATTGATTTCATAACTGGTGCATTTAATACATAGACCACATTTTCATTCTGCGGATCGGCAAAAATTTCCATGTAATACCAAGAACGTGCAATATTGATACGGTTTCCGTTGACTTGCATCCACTTTTTTCCTCCATTATCCGAACGATAGACGCCACCTTTTTTACCTTCTGCTTCAATCACTGCAAACACACGTTCTGGATTTGCTCTAGATACTGAAATTCCTGATTTCCCGAAGTCTTTTGGTAAACCTGCTTTTAGTTTTGTCCAGGTATCTCCGCCATCGGTAGATTTGTACAAACCAGAATGTTCACCACCCGATTCCATATACCAAGGATAACGTCGATGTTGCCACATCGAAGCATATAAAATTCGCGGATTATTCATGTCCATTGACAACGAAGAAGCTCCAGTCGTATCATTTACATATAAAACCTTTTTCCAAGTTTTTCCACCATCTTTTGTTCGGTAA
Source organism: Bacteroidota bacterium (assembly GCA_039026835.1). Classification (GTDB taxonomy): domain Bacteria; phylum Bacteroidota; class Bacteroidia; order Flavobacteriales; family Flavobacteriaceae; genus Kordia. Next base: position 4,946 of record JBCCLS010000026.1, read on the forward strand.
ATTCCACGTTCTTCAGTGGGCGCATATTGTGCACCTTGTGCCGAAACGTACATTACATCAGGATTGGTAGGATGAATGACCACATCTGAAATATGGCGTGTCTTATCCAATCCGATATGTTTCCATGTTTTTCCAGCATCCATTGATTTGTAGACACCATCGCCCATAGAAGTCATTACACCACGTGCAGCATGTTCTCCCATACCAACCACTACAATATTGGTATCACTTTCCGATACTGCAATGGCGCCCACAGAACCCGTTTTAAAGAATCCGTCAGAAATATTTTTCCACGTGATTCCAGCATCCGTTGTTTTAAAAACGCCGCCACCTGTAGAACCCATGTAATAGGTGAGTGGCTGCCCAATAACGCCTGTAGAAGTAACACTGCGTCCACCTCGAAACGGACCAATATTTCGCCATTTTAAACCGTGAAACAACGAATCAGTCACCTGTATAGTAGGTTGCTTTTGTTTCTTTTTTCTTTTTTGTGCGTGATTGTGTAACGGAAGTAAAAGTATGCTTAAGATGAGTAATTTCAATGGTTTCATATGGTGGGTTTATTTTCAGTTCTCAGTTTTCGGTTTTCAGTTAGTTTCGATTTAAAAATCGTAATTAAAATTAAACATTTGTATTTATTTGTAAGTTTTGTGCTAGCTTTTGATTCAATTACTGAACTAATTCCTTTTTGTTGATTTGTTTTTGTTTAATAACACTATGGTTCTCTAAATCCAATTCAAAATTCCAGTTTCAAGTAGGTCTTCGCGTTCTAATGTTGGTTGTAGTTTGTTTCAATTCATAACTAATAACTCATAACTCATAACTCATAACTCATAACTTTTAACTAGTTACTGATTGGTTGTTTTTAGTTTAAGAGATACTGAGTAAAAAAATTAATACCTCCAACTTTTCAAATCAGCACCTTTGGGCGCAACTTTGGCAACTTTTTCTACATATTTTTTGATAAACATTCGATGGTATCGCAATCTACTGATGTGGTTTCCATTGTCGTGATCTCCATTCCAACAATGTTCTGCACGATCGCCATAATCTACTTCACCGTCGTAATAAGGCGCTGTGGTTTCTGATAGAATTTCCTCCGCAAGGTAGACTGCATTGTTCAAATAATAATTGTCCATATCGCCACAATACAAGTGAATTTTGTGTACCCAATCTTGCCCGTATTTTGCCCAATCTCTTTTTAAGATATACGCAAGATCGTAGTTTTCTTTCCAGTATGCCGCAACTTCCTTGTTGATTTCTCCCGTAAGGCGATTCCAAATTCGTTTTGGATAGCCATCTTTATCAATAGGAGAGTAGGTTGCTTCCCAAATGTCCCACTGTTGACCTGATCGTCCTTTGGTTCCTAAAACCAATTCGCGATAATTCATGTCCTTGAGTGTAGCATCTACATTTCCTAGATAATCGCGATGACCCGCTACGAGGGTTTTTCTAAAAGTTCCTTTTTCGTAATAAGCGTTCTCGTCTTCGTAAATGTTGACCAAACAATAGGCTCTAAAGTCAATTGGATCGGGACATGCCGCAAAACACATTCCGTATTCTTTGGGATATTTTACTTGAACGGCTAACGCTTCCCAACCGCCAGTACTTCCGCCATAGACAAAGCGCGACCAACCTTCGCCAATACCTCTAAATTGCTCTTCAATGTAAGGAATGAGTTCATACGTAATGGCGTCGCCATACGGACCTTGTGCTTCACTATTTACCGCATACGAATCGTCGTAATACTGCGTTGGATGTTGAATTTTGATCGCCAAAACTCTAGGGAAGTCAGGACTTGTCCACGTTTTGTAAAAATCATAGGCTTCCTGCTGCACAATTTTGTTATAGCCATCTACATCAAAGCGTTCGCTGTATTCTGGTTTTAGATTTGGATCGGGTGGTGTTGTTCGGAATCCTCCAAAATCGTTTGGAAAATGTCCGTGCATGATCGCAAGTGGATATTTCACATCAGGATGTGTTTCCCAACCTTCTGGCAACAATACATGTGCGCCTAAGTACATATCTCTTCCCCAAAAATCACTTAATAGTTTGCTTTTAATTTTTATGTGTTTTACATATTTGGTGTCTTCTGGCGGTGTAATTGGTGGTATTTTTTTATCTAATTTTATATTTAGAGATGGAAATTCTCCCTCTTTGATCGTAATTTTTTGCGGAGTCGAGTAGAGGTTGCCTGGTGCACGATTCCATTGTTGTCCTTCGCCTCTGTCCATTGGTAATTTTACGATATGTCCATCCGCACGATTAAACGTTTCGTATTTGTGAAATACGGCTTGTACATAAAATTCTCCCGAAGGCAAGTCAGCAAAATTCTGAATTGGATAGCCAAAAGTGCTTGCGTCGAATTGTTGTGCTTCACTAGGTTTCCAATCAGTAATGTCCATTCCGAAGCCTTGACAGGTTTTGGAATCGTCACGCAATTGAAAACGAGGTTCGGTATCTGTATTTTCTGAGATTAGTAGAATTAATCGTCCGTCTAATACTTCTTTGTAATGTTCTGTTGGGAATGGAAGTTCTATGTTTATGGAAGCTGTATCTTTTTTATCCGAAACGGAACAGGAAATCAAACAAAAAGAAAAGAGAAATAGAAGTACGTAACTTTTGGTGAGTATTTTATAGGTAAGGTTAATCATTATGTATGGTTTGGTTATGGATTTATTAGTCCCTATAAATGTACCATAAAGATTAGTGATGTGCAATTTGAATTATTGTAAAACTTAGAAAGTAATTCACGAATTCATCCCAAGTCGCTCTTTCATTTTCTGAATATGCTTTCGATCTTGAATTTTACTATCTGTAATCCAATAGAGAACAAGTCCGTATAAAATGGTCGCCAGTACAGAAATCCAATGAATTCCTAGCCAAAAAAACAATCCAACAAGAATGACGGCAAGCACTATTTCTAAGATGAACCGTTCTTTTTGCTCACTTCGTATGTTAAGAATCATTTTGTTGCCTTTTCCTTTTTTGATTCGCTGGAGTACTTTTTTTGTGAGTTGATTGACACTGTACGTTCTGTTCAAATCAGATACACTAAAGCAGACACCAAATTCCAATTCGAGTTTATACATAAAGCGATGATACTTTCGAACGCCACTAAACGAATTTTGAATGGAGTTTTTAGGAATCGATCTTTTTAACAAGAAATCCATAAAATGAGATTCTTCAAAAGAAGCCGTAGGATCGTTTCTTTCTGCTTTAAAAATGGCAAGTATTTTGGCTTTTACTTCTTGTTCGGTCATTTAGGTGTAGTTGTATGTATAAAAGTAGTGTAAAGAGTAAAAACATGCAATAATTTGACTTTATATATGTGACAGAATTTCTGTAGTTGCATTGATTTTCAACATTTTCACAAGCAATTTTTGAACGATAAAAATGTCTCTATTTTCATAAAAATCGATACTCTTTGTTAAGAAAAATCTATTTCATTGTATAATATTACACCATCATTAATTTTAAAAACTTTTACGATGAGAAAGAAAAATTTAAAAGCATTATCGCTTAACAAAAATTCAGTATCAAATTTGAGTAAAAACAGCCTTACTGGTGGCTCTAGAACCTCAAATATCTGTTCAGTTGGATGTTCTTTGCAAGGAGATTGTGGAACTGGTAGTGGGCCAAAACCTAGTAAAAACGATACTGCTTCTTGGTGTCTTTGTTTGTAAGCAACCACTAAATGTTTAGCGTGGGTTAAAAACTCACGCTAATTATATTTTTTATCTAACTTTACTAATAAAGCAAGTTTTAGGATTTACCATTTTTCATCATGGCGTGTATTCTTTGCTCAGCTTCTTCTTTTGTAATACCTCCGTAATAATCGCTTACAAATGGATGATCAAAACTTTGATGCGGGAAAATTTCAGGTCGATCATTTCCTGTTTTGGTAAGTACATCACAAGGAATAGACATCGTATTTTCGTATTCAGGAATGGTATTGCACAACCATCCAAAATATCCAGTTTCATGATTTTCATTGGTAAAATTTGAACTGTAATCCAAGTAGCTTTTCTCGCTTAGCGATACCCAAAGTCCGTAATGTAAATTATCTTCCGTATCGTTTACCTTTTGTATAAGTGTAACTCTTATAAATCGGTCAATTTGATCTTCGTAATGAATTTCACAGAAATCAGTATCCAACTTTCCAAATTCAGCTTTTTCTTGTTCAGAAAGGAGATGATAGTTATCAGGAGCTTTAAAAGTTAATGCAGGCCACTCCACTTGATCGTTATTGCAATCGGGACACGCAAACTCGGTAGCTTTCTTTTTTTTCTTCTTTTTCCAAAACATTAGTTATACATCTTTTGACAGAATTCGTCCAAATCATTCTTTATAAATGTATACTAAAACCCACACATACACAATCAATAGTCGCAAATATGTATTCACACGAAATGATTGCGAATTTTCAACCTAAGTATTGGAACGTTCACAGGCTATTTTTCCGCTTTACACAGTTTCTCTTGTATGTACAGGGCTTTTCACGCTTTATTTGTAGTGTAATTGATTGACAAAACATCATTACATAACGATTTAAAGTTTAGTTTTACGTAGTTTATTATTAATTCAAGGCTGAAAAGGCGTTTCTTTAGGAAACGCTTTTTCTTTTTAAAACGAATTATATGAGGTAAAATTTAACTATTGCATAAGTTGCGCCGTCATTGCGTTGTAGTGGTTTTTAATATTCTCAATAGCATGCAGTTTGTTTGTGGCAAATGTACTATCAAGTGTTCCTATGTCGTTGAATGTTTGTAGATGTGTTCCTCCCCAAAGAGCACACTCAATGACAATCGGTGCTAAATCTATGCCTCTTTCCGTTAAAAGATATATATTTTCTTTTTTATTATGTGGAAGTTTTGTGCGAGAGATAATTCCGTAAAATTCTAATAATTTCAGTCTTGCAGATAAAATACTTGGAGCGATTTTTTCGTCCGAACGCGATATTTCTTTAAATGTTTTTTTGTGCATCAATATCATATCTCTCACGATAAGAAGAGACCATTTGTCTCCAATAATATCCAACATTGATGCTACAGGACAGTTCGAACGAAATGTATTTTTCATTTTAGTTTAAATTAGTTACCGTAAATAGAATAGTAATTTACAATTTACTTTTAAATCAGTAGTGAAAATAAAAACTGAATTATAGTAATTTGTATCTTAGATTCTAAGGGAGAATAATTTCTATTTGAGCCTAAAAACAAATTCAGATTAACACGTTTTTTAATCTAACTCTTTCTTTAAGAAACGTGCAGTATGACTTTTTTTGTGGGTAGCAACAGCTTCGGGCGTACCTGTGGTGACTACTTGTCCGCCACCTTTTCCTCCTTCGTATCCAATATCAATAATATAATCTGCCATCTTAATCACGTCCATATTGTGCTCAATAACGACAATTGTATTTCCTTTGTTTACCAATTTGTTCAAAACTTCCATCAACACGCGAATGTCTTCGAAATGCAGTCCTGTTGTAGGTTCATCAAGAATATAGAAAGTATTTCCAGTGTCTCTTTTCGATAATTCTGTTGCCAGTTTGATGCGTTGTGCTTCACCACCAGAAAGTGTGGTACTTTGCTGTCCAAGTGTAATATATCCCAAACCAACGTCTTTGATGGTTTTTAGTTTGCGATAAATTTTTGGAATGTGTTCAAAGAAATCCACCGCTTCGTTAATGGTCATTGCTAATACATCGGCAATAGATTTTCCTTTGTAGCGAATTTCCAAGGTTTCACGGTTAAATCGTTTTCCCTGACAGGTTTCACATTCTACATATACATCTGGCAAAAAGTTCATTTCAATGACACGCAATCCGCCTCCTTGACAGGTTTCGCAGCGTCCACCTTTTCAATAAAAACTAACTCGTCCAGGTTTGTAACCACGAATCATAGCTTCAGGTGTTTTGGAGAATAGACTTATAATTTCACTAAAAACGCCTGTATAGGTTGCTGGATTTGATCGTGGTGTGCGTCCAATTGGCGATTGATTGATGTCGATCACTTTGTCAATATGCTCTAATCCTTTGATGCTTTTGTACGGCATTGGTTCTTTTACAGCATTGAAAAAGTGTGCATTTAAAATAGGATATAGGGTTTCGTTAATTAAGGTAGATTTTCCACTTCCTGAAACGCCAGTAACACCAATCATTTTTCCCAGAGGAAATTCTACCGATACATTTTTTAAGTTGTTTCCAGTTGCACCTTTTAAAACGAGTTTTTTACCGTTTCCTTTTCGACGTTTTTTTGGAACTGCAATTTCTTTGTTTCCGTTAAGATATGCCGCTGTTAAGGTATCGTGTTTTATCAATTCTTCTGGAGAACCTTCTGAGATAATTTCGCCACCATGTCGCCCTGCATTTGGGCCAATATCAATAACATGATCAGCGCGTTCAATCATGTCTTTATCGTGTTCTACCACAATGACAGAGTTTCCTATGTCGCGCAACGATTCTAGCGAATTGATCAGTTTCTCATTGTCTCTTTGGTGTAATCCGATACTTGGTTCATCCAAAATATATAAAACACCCACTAACTGCGAGCCAATTTGTGTCGCCAAACGGATACGTTGTGCTTCTCCACCCGAAAGTGATTTGGAACTTCTGTTCAGTGAGAGATAATTTAAACCAACATCCAACAAAAATCGCAAACGCGTTGAAATTTCTTTGATGACTTCAGAAGCAATTTTTTGTTGTTTTTCGCTGAGATGATTTGGTAAATCATCAAACCAAGCAGACAATTCTACAATATCCATAGAAGCCAATTCTGCAATGTTTTTGCCGTTGACTTTAAAGTATAAGGATTCTTTGCGTAAGCGCGAACCATTACATTCAGGACATTTTATTTTGTCCATATAATTTTTTGCCCAACGATTTATGGAAGATGAATCGCTGTATTCGAATAGACATAATATAAAACTGACAATACCTTCAAAATCAATTTTATAATCGCGTGTAACGCCCAAGGTTTTGCTTACGACTGAAAATTTTTCGTTTCCACCACTTAGAATGACGTCCATGGCTTCATCAGGAATGTCCTTGATTGGATCGCTTATTTTAAAATTGTAACGTTCGGCAATGGTTTCCAATTGCTTAAAAATCCATGATTTTTTATACTCGCCCAACGGAGCAATTCCGCCTGCTTTGATGCTCATTTTAGGATCTGGAATGACTTTATTGATGTTTACTTCATACAAAGTCCCCAATCCGTTGCAATGCGGACACATGCCTTTGGGTGAGTTGAAGGAAAATGTATTGGGTTCTGGATTTGGATAGGAAATTCCGGAAGACGGACACATTAGGTTTCGACTGAAATAACGTGCTTCTGTTGGCGCATCTTGATCAATTACCATCAAGACATCATCGCCGTGATACATGGCTGTTTTAATCGTTTCTGTCAATCGTTTGTCGTTGTCTACATCGTCGCTTACTTTTAAGCGATCAATTACAATTTCGATATCGTGTGTTTTGTAACGATCGACGCGCATTCCTTTTTCAATATCGAGAATTTTACCGTCAACACGTACTTTTACAAATCCTTGTTTGCCAATATTTTCAAACAATTCGCGGTAATGTCCTTTACGCGAGCGAATGATCGGCGCGAGGATGTTGACACGTTTTTCTTTGAAATCGTTCAGTATGAGTTCTTTGATTTGCTCATCGCTGTAACTGATCATTTTTTCGCCTGAGTTGAAACTGTATGCATCTGAAGCTCTGGCAAAGAGCAAACGAAGAAAGTCGTAAATTTCAGTAATTGTGCCCACCGTAGAGCGTGGACTTTTACTAGTTGTTTTTTGTTCTATGGCGATTACTGGTGACAATCCATCAATTTTATCCACATCTGGACGTTCGAGTCCTCCTAAAAATTGGCGTGCATAGGCAGAAAATGTTTCTATGTAACGGCGTTGTCCTTCGGCATAAATCGTATCAAAGGCGAGCGATGATTTTCCACTTCCTGAAAGTCCAGTAATTACCACCAATTTTTCTCTGGGAATGGTGACATCTATATTCTTTAAGTTGTGAACGCGTGCGCCTTGTACTTCAATGTTTTCTTCGTAATTCGTCATAGCTTTTTGGCAAAAACGCAAAGATACGAATTTTACAAGCAGAAAGTAGAGTAGTGTAGTTTCAATTTTTCACAATAACACAACTTATAAACAATGTTATATTTCCTTAGTTTAAGTAGTATATTTAGTACTTAAATTTGTTTTATGGATAATGATAAATTTGATGAAGAAATTGCTAAAACGAGAAGAACAATAAGAATAATACAATCTTTCGGATGGTTTTTTGTCATTATGGGATTTGTCTTTTTAGTTGTTGGACTTTACTATTGGTTTCTAAAAAGAGATGATTTTAATGAAGTCGGAGACTTTATTGGCGGCGTTTCGGGTTCTTTGTGGGCATTGGCGGGGCTTTTCTTTATTTATATTGCTTTTCTTGGTCAAAAGATTGAGATTAAGTATCAACAAGAAGAATTAAAGTTAAATAGAGAAGAGTTAAGTGAATCTAAAGAAGCGCTTCAAGCACA
>JBCCLS010000027.1:0-13436 GCA_039026835.1 Bacteroidota bacterium
ATAACATTAAACTAACATACTAATTACAAACTGTTAATGTGGTAGTAACATCAGTTTTACAGCACTCGTCTTTCTTTGCGCTGTGAAATAAAAACTTAGATGAGACAAAAATTTACACTTACATTATTCTTATTATTTGCCTTTACAGTAATAGGAAATGCACAAAACGGTTCCATCGTTGGTAAGGTGCAAGATAAAGAAGTTAATAATGATCCGCTACCTTTTGCAAATATTACGATTAAAGGAAGTACGAAAGGAACCACTTCTGATTTTGATGGTTTATACAAACTTGAAGGGATAGCACCAGGAACATATACATTGGTATTTAGTTTTGTAGGTTATGAAACAAGAGAAGTTGAAGGAGTAGTTGTAAATCCTGGAAAAATCACAAACGTAGATGTAATTTTAGCTGTCAATGCTGCTGCCTTAGATGCTATTGTCATCACAGCCACTACACGAAAAGTCTCTGAAGCCGCGACTTTATTAGAGCAAAAGAAATCTATCGATATTAAACAAATTATTGGAGCTGAAGAATTAGCACGTAAAGGTGTGGGTGATGCTGCTGGTGCTGTTAGTAAAATTTCGGGGGTTTCTAAACAAGAAGGTTCAAGCAATGTATATGTACGTGGTTTGGGTGACCGTTACTTAAATACTACATTTAATGGATTGCCATTACCATCAAACGATATTGAAAAGAAGAATATTGAGTTAGGTTTATTCGCGACAGACGTTATTGAAAATGTAGCCATCAGCAAAGCCTATTCTTCCAAACAATACGGAGATTTTGCTGCAGGTAATGTAAATATCAATTCAAAAGATTACAAAGGAAAAGGATATATAGAAGCGTTTACAGGATCAAGTGTAAACACAAATGCTATTGGAGAAAATTTCGTAGTAAGCGAAGGATCAGGATACTTTGGAGATTACGCACGACACAATCAAAACCCTTTTGCTGTGATTTTATCACACGGAGTTGATCCAGAATCTGTAGAAGCGCCTATTAATGTGAACTTTGGAATTTCTGGAGGTAAATCATATGACTTTGAAAACGGTTCGCGTTTGAGCTTCTTCGGAACTGCTTCTTTTGAGAATAAATACGAATACAGAAGAGGTGAAGCTACTGATTTTACTTTAGTAGAAAAGAAAGCGTTCCAAGATGCTGAGGAGTTTGAATATAGCACAACAACCACAGCAATGGGAACTGTGAATTACAAGATTGATGACAGTAACAAATTAAAGTTCAATTCATTATTCATCAACAGCTCTACGAATGAAGTTGGATATTTTGGTATTGATGGAAAAGGAAGAAACAGAGATGCATTCTTAAATACAGACGAAGGTTTCTTTCAAATGAACGCGCAATTTGACCAAAATCAAGTATATGTAAATCAACTCATCGGTAACCATAAAACAGGAAAATTAGAAGTTGATTGGGCTGCTGGATATAATATAGTATATGCAAGGCAACCAGATCGTAAACGTATCAGTGTAGAAAACTACCAGTTTGCGCTAGATGACGATCCTACCACAAATCCTACATTCTTTAGCAACGTAGTATATGACAATCAACGTTATTTTCAAGATATAGACGATACTGAATTTAATGGTCGATTGAACTTTAAATACGAAAGAAACGAAAATTTGAAATTTAATTTGGGTTTCAACGGAAGAAGCAAAGAGCGTAATTTTGAAAACATCCGTTACGGATATGACATCGTAGATTCAGACTTTCAAATTACAGATATAAACAACTTAAATAGTGTATTCACACCTTCAAATTTAAACTTGACAACTGGTGGGATTTATGAAATTCAAGTCATCAATGCATTCCCAGGATTGAGCAACACAAACAGACCTGGACTTGCAGAAAACACGTATACAGGTAACTTAGATTTATTTGCAGGGTATGTGGATGCAGAAATCAAATCAGACAAATGGTTGATTGTACCAGGAGTTCGTTTTGAGTCGTTTGACCAAAGCATTGCGTACGATGTGATCAACTTAGGAAGCAATGGAAACTCTAGTAGAAGTGCCAATGAAACATTCATTTTACCATTCTTAAACATTAAATATGGTATCAATGAAGACCAAAACTTACGTTTATCGGCAAGTAGAACGGTTTCATTACCTGAATTTAAAGAAACAGCTCCTTTCGTATATATTGATGTAACCAACAGAATTGGTGGTAACCCTGACTTATTAGGTGCCTCTGATCCAAACTTTGTGAATGTTACTGACGTAGCCTACTCTAACGTATTGAACTTAGACTTAAAATACGAATGGTTCTTTGGAAAAGGAGAAATCTTCTCAATTGGTGGTTTTGCAAAACAAATCTCTGATCCTGTAAACCGAGTAGTGGCTTTTGATGCTACAGGAACACAACGGTATTTTAGAACAGGAGAAACTGCAGAAGTATATGGAGTGGAATTGGAGTTTAGAAAAAACTTGTTAAAAGACGAAGATGAAGATCCATTATTAGGATTCGGAATCAACACGACATTCATGCACACAGAACAAGACTTGTTTGACGTGATTATTGGTACTTACAGTGTAAGTTTCAACAAAAGTTCAGAACAACTTCAAGGAGCTTCTCCGTTTATCGTCAATGCAGATGTGAGCTACTCGCCTACTTTTGGAAACTATAAGCCAACAGGAAACTTAGTATTCTCATACTTCGCAGATCGTATAGATGCCTTAGGATCTGGTCAGTTAGGAAATATCGTTGAAAAATCAGTTCCAACCTTAGATTTCATTTTAAAAAATAATATCACGGAAAATTTTGAAATTAATTTCAGCGTACGAAATATTTTAAATCCAGATATCAAATTCGTTCGTGAAACGAATAACGGAGACATTTTAGTGACATCCACAAACGGAAAAGGTGTTTCTGGCTACAACAGAGGAAGAAACATTGGATTCCAATTAAAATATAAATTTTAAAAAACAACACAATCAAAATATAATTAAAACAAAAAAACAATGAAAAATCGTATACAATTCGGATTAGCACTTTTAGGAGCATTGGTAATGACTTCTTGTGCTTCAGATGACACTGCTGATATCAACATTACTGACAACAGTGTTACCAACAACACATCAACTGGTGGAGGAACTACGGATCCAGGAACGATATTCCTTTCTGGAACATACACTGAAGACCTAGACTTAGACGCAAACAGCACATACAAAATAAACGGATCATTAATCATGGCTGCTGGAACTACATTACGTATTCCTGCAGGAATGACTTTAGAAGCCCTAGCTGCTGGATCTGACGTATACATCGCTATTTCTGCAGGAGCTCAAATTGAAGCGATTGGTACAGCTGACAACCCTATCGTATTAACTTCTGATGCATCTGCACCAGCTGCTGGAGACTGGGGAGGATTAATCATCTTAGGAAATGCACCGATCAACTCTGTATCTGGGACTGCTACTGCAACTTCAGAAATTGCTAGTTTACCTTACGGTGGAACGGATGCAACTGATAGCTCAGGAACCTTACGTTATGTACGTGTACAATATTCTGGTGGATCTGCAGATGGACAATCAGAAAACAACGGTATTTCTTTCTACGGTGTAGGAAACGGAACGGATATTAGCTATGTACAAGTATTTGAAGGAAAAGATGATGGAATCGAATTTTTTGGCGGAACTGTAGACGTTGAATTTGCATCTGTAACTGGTGCGCAAGACGATTCAATTGACTGGACAGAAGGGTATACTGGAAATATTACAAACGCGTACGTTGAGCACGGAACAGATCACGACAAAGGAATTGAAGCTGATGGATACAATACCGATATCGGAAACAACTCAAATCCAATTTATTTTTCTGCGCCAACGGTAACCAATCTGACTATTATCGGATTAGGTTCTGGGACAAGTAGTGAAGCCATTCGTTTAAGAGCTGGAACTAGAGCAATGTTAAATAACGTTGTATTAGAAGGATACGCAGAAGGAATTGATTTAGACGGAAACAGTACAGACAATCCAACAGGAGCTGGAGTAACAAGTGGAGAAACAAAAATAACAGACATTACATTCACAGATATCACTACAAAAGTTCAAAATGATACAGGAGTGATGTTCACAGAAGCTGATTTAATTTCAGGTGACGGAAACGGTACTGGAACTGACTATGCTACTTGGGGAGCAGGTTGGACAGTAGGAAACTAATTCTCAAACCACTTTACACAACATATTTTATAAAAAACGTCTTCATACTGAAGGCGTTTTTTTATGGCATTCAAAATGGCAGTATCGTAGGATTGTCAATATACCAATGCAATAATGCTTTTGTTATCAAATGGTTAAAACAAAGTGCAAATATGCAAGCGGTGTCATTCAATTCAAGTGAATTTGTATCTTTGTGCTATAAATTTATGAATAGTAAACTATAACTTATGAACAAAAATTACTTTTTATTAATCGCATTATTCATCTCTTGTATCTCTTTCGGACAAGTATTGGAAGAGAATTTTGACTACGGAATGACTAATGGTGATTTGACTGCAGTTAGTGGTGGTGCTTGGTCACAACACTCAGGTACTGCAGACCCAATACAATATGTTGCAACACCAAGTTTAACCATGGCTGGATATCCATCTTCTGGAATTGGTGGACACGTAGCGTTCTCAGGAGCTTCTCAAGATGTAAATAGGTCTTTCTCAGGAATTTCATCTGGAACTGTATATGGAAGTGCACTTGTGAACGTAAGCGCTGCTACAGGAGGAAACTATTTCATGCACTACAACATCACAGGCGGATTTACAACAAGAATTGCTGCACAAGATGATGGTAGCGGCGGTATATTTTTTGGAGTAAGTACAAGTAGTGGTACTATCACGTACGGCACTACCTCGTACAGTTTAAATACAACATATTTATTAGTATTCTCTTATGAAGTTGCAACTGGAGTATCTAATTTGCACGTATTATCAGCAGTAACACCTACAGAACCTATGACTCCAGAAGCAACCAGTACAGGAACTTCAGGAAGAACAATTAGCGCGATTGCATTCCGTCAATCAGGTGGTATTCCTTCGGTATTAGTAGATGGTGTTCGTATTGCTACTAGCTGGATGGAAATTATGAACAATGCAACTACGCCTTCGTTGAGTATTGTAACTCCAGCAGATGGAACTACGTTTGATCCTGGAACTACTAGTGTTGATCTAACGTTCTCAACTCAAAATGTAAATCTAGCTATGCCAGGAACATTTGTAAACGTAACGGTAAATATGGGCGCTACAGATGTAGACGTTACAAGTCCGTATGCAATTCCTACGATGGATGGTGCTACATATGACGTAACAGTTGAATTATATGATGCCAACGTTGTTGTGGATACAAAAATGGTTTCGTTCTCAGTAGCAGATGTTATACAAGTAAACAATCTTTCAGAATTACGTGCTGGAAATATTGGTGATTTCTATGAAGTAAATGGAGAAGTTTTCATTTCATATGTAGTCACAGACAACACAAGAAACCAAAAATACATTCAAGATAGTGGCGCAGGAATCTTAATCGATGATACTGCCGGAACCTTAAGTGCACCTTTAAATGCTGGTGATGGAATCATTGGATTGCAAGGTCGCCTTACATCATTCTTTGGAGTATTACAATTAGTACCAACAGCGAATGTTCCTGGAGCCTCTTCTAACGGAAATACGCTTTCACCTTTATTAATAAGTGCTAATGAGTTGATCACTAATGGAGAAACTTACGAAAGTAGATTGATTCGATTGTCAAATGTAGAATTCTCAGACATGGGAACATTTGCAGATGGAGGAAACTACGATGTAACTACTGCTGGTGGAACTGATATGACAGTTTGTAGAACACAATTTGGAGATGAAGATTTAATTGGAACTATGATTCCTACGGTACCTGTAGATATCATTGGTTTAGGTGGTGAGTTCAATGGAACATACCAAGTATTGCCAAGATTTGCAAGTGACATTACTACAGTATTGAACAACGAAGAGTTTAATGCAACTACTTTCAAAATGTTCCCAAATCCAACAAACGGAACTTCTGTAACCATCACTTCAGAATTCAATACTACAAAAGACGTACAAGTATACAGCATCTTAGGAAAGCAAGTAATCAATACAAAAATTACAAACACCTTAAATGTTGCTGATTTACAATCAGGTATCTATATTGTAAAAATTACAGAAGATGGTAAATCTGCTACTAAGAAATTAGTCGTTAAGTAATCATCAAAACTGACAACATATAGGAAGCATCTTGAAAATTCAAGGTGCTTTTTTTGTGAAATTAAACTCAGATGGAGAAGTTAAAAATCATCCAATAGATGTTACCGATTTTAAGTACTTTTGTAGCATAACGTGAGTTCGACTTAAGAAATTAGTATTTTTACCCATAATTCACTATTTGTCAGTTCGAGCATTGCTGAAAGCACCGAGCGTAGCTACGATAATACTTGATTCGACAATTTGTGTAATATTTTGGGAATCTAATGTATAGTTACATAATCATATCGAATTCTAGTTAACATAGTTTGCACGCAAATGGATTCCAATTCAATATTCAACATACATGACGAAGCTTCTTTTGAAACTGTGGCGTTTCAAACATTTCAGCATCAATTTGAACACAATCGTACCTACCGATCGTTTTGTGATTTGCTGTACATTCATCCAAGTGATATTACAAAAGTGGAAGACATTCCTTTCCTTCCCATCCAATTTTTCAAATCGCATGAAATTGTCTCCAATACAAATCCCGTACAACAATTATTTACCAGTTCGGGAACTACCGGAAGCATCACAAGCAAGCATCATGTAACCGATATTTCTATCTACGAAAAAAGCTATCATGAAGGTTTTAACTATTTTTATGGAAACATAGAAAACTATATTGTTTTGGCGCTTTTACCAAATTATTTAGAGCGAAAAGGCTCTTCGCTAGTCTATATGGCAAATGATTTGATACAACGCAGCAAACAGCCTGAAAGTGGCTTTTATTTGCACGATTTAAAAGCACTCACGGAAAAACTCATCAAGTTAGATCAAGAAGGAAAAAAAGTACTCCTACTCGGCGTTTCCTTCGCGTTATTAGATTTGATCGAAATGACACAGTTTCAGTTGAAACATACCATTGTCATGGAAACAGGTGGCATGAAAGGTCGCAGAAAAGAAATGATCCGTACCGAGTTGCATCAACAATTGTGTGAAGGTTTTGGAGTTAGGGAAATTCACTCAGAATACGGCATGACCGAATTGCTCTCGCAAGGCTATTCCAAAGGAAATGGTATTTTTGAAACACCGCTGTGGATGAAAATCCTAACACGCGATCCGGAAGATGCACTGACTATTCAATCCAAAGGAAAATCGGGTGGCATCAATGTAATTGACTTGGCAAACATCAACTCTTGTGCCTTCATTGCCACACAAGATTTAGGAAAAGTTCATACAAACGGAACTTTCGAAATTTTAGGACGCTTTGACCATTCTGACATTCGAGGTTGCAATTTGATGGTTTTATAAACAAGCGTCACTTCACACAGCAGTGAAAAATTCCATAAACAATAACAATAAAATCAGTTATCATAAAATTTACTGTAACAAATTAATTTTCAGCGCATCTTTACAATAAAAAAGATGAAACGTACTTTTAATTTTCTCATCTGTTTGCTATGTATAGGGCAAATAGGATTCTCCCAAAACACAAAAATAACCGAACCAGAACTCGTTTTCGTCAAAGGAGGCAATTTCCAAATGGGCTGCTTATCTGCGAAAGATACTATCTGTTTAAGTGATGAAACGCCAGTCTCCAATGTTACTGTATACGATTATTGGATTGGAAAATATGAAATTACCAATGTACAATACGCCACATTTCTTTCCGACGCAGGCAATCAATTACAAAATGATACACCTTGGTACATTATGGACAAATACGCATTGATTGAAGCAAAAAAAGACGGAACATTTCTACCCAAAAAAGGATTTGAAAATCACCCTGTAAATAATGTCAATTGGTATGGTGCCAAAGCCTACGCCCATTGGTTATCTAAAAAGACAAATAAAAGATATCGCTTGCCAACGGAAGCTGAATGGGAATATGCCGCAAAAGGAGGCAACAAAAGTAACGGATACATTTTTTCCGGCAGTGACAATTTGGAAGCTGTCAGCTGGACGTATGAATACGCTACAAACTCCAAAGTTGGTTGGTATGACGACAGCGTAGGATCCTTTCCTGTGGGACTCAAAAAGCCCAACGAATTAGGTATCTACGACATGACAGGAAATTTAAGTGAATGGGTTGCAGATGTATATGACAATACGTACAAAGGTGGCGTCAATCCTGAAGGGCCAAACGTAGGCGCTGTGCGAATTGTGCGTGGTGGAAGTTGGGATCACGGTGTTCCAGAATCTCGCAATACTGCCAGAACTCGCACAAAACCGTTAAGCTCATTTACAACAAACAAAGGTTTTCGAGTGGTCATGGAAAAAGATTACTATTCAAAATTGGACACCATTGCAGAAAAATATGATTTCAACGGAATTGTGCTCGTCAAAAAACGTGACGAGATAGTGTATCACAAAAGCTTTGGACAAGCAAATCGTACAGAAAAAACAGCCATGACAAAGGAAACTCCTTTTACCATTATGTCCATTACCAAGATGTTTACCTCCACGATTATTCTACAACTCATGGAAGAAGGGAAAATCAATCTGAACAATAACATTGCACACTATCTTCCAAATTACAAAGGTCCTGCAGCCAATAAGGTAACGATTCACCAGCTACTGAATCATACCTCAGGCATTCAGGCATCTGAAACTATAAAATCAAAAGACAACGATATTCCGGCCATCTACGCAGCTATCTATTCAACAAAAGAACTCATGGATAAATTTTGTAGCGGACCTTTGGTACATGAACCGGGAACCAAATTTTACTATGATAATGGCGATTATATTATTTTGGGAAACATCATAGAAAGTATCGAAAATGACACATATGAAAATGTATTGCGCAAACGAATTTTTCAACCGTTGCAAATGACCCAAAGCGGACTTATCACCAATGAGAATTATAAAAAGTTGCAGCAAGAACTGCGTTTTCCTATTGGATATTCGTGGGATAAAGCAACTGAAACTCTCAGTGAAGATGCGCCTGTATATACACAAAATTTTTTCGCTGGAGCAGGCATATATGCAACCATTACGGATTTAGCAAAGTTGTCTGATGGGTTGTTTTTGAAAAAATTACTATTGCGTGAATCTTCTCTGAAATTGCTCTTACAAAACTATCCACAAGGAAATGAATACGGATATGGATTGTGGATTCGATTTTATGAACGTGGCAAAGAAGTGATCAAATTAGCACATCGTCCTGGCAGAAATATGGGCATCAACACAGGATTGACCTATATTTTTGATCATGATATTGCAATCATTATATTTTCAAATACAGATCGAATTATATCGGATAGTCTCACCGCTTTCATTCAGAAACAACTATTTGAAAACTAAAGAAAAATAGGGAGAAGCCTTCATTGTGAACATATTTCAATTGGAATTGCTTGTGCATTTGTGTTATATTTGAATACACAAGGATGCCATACAATGAAATACTTCTCCATCAGTTTATATGTAAAAATGCTCAACTGCGCGATTGCAGAAGGCATGATAAAGGACGATTTCAACGAGTGGGCAATTCCGTATGAAGAAACCAAAAAATTACAGGTCATTTCCGCAGAAGACTTTTTAACTGCGCATGAGTTGCTTGATGATCGACTTGGTCCAGGCTTTGGTGTTCGTGTAGGTCAGCAAATGATTATTGAAGATTATGGCGTGTTGGGGCTTTCGTGGCGAACATGTTCAAAAGTTGGTGAAATTTTTGAACGTAGTGAACGCTATTTTAAACTTCTTTCCAACACGTTTGTTTGGGAAGTTGTGGAAGAAAAAAATGTTTCACATGTCATTTTACATCGAGAAGCACACCGAAGAGGAATGGAATTATCAACGGAGGCAAGTTTGTCTGCAACTGTTGTTGTGTTGCAGGCAATGTCTGAAAAAAACATTGCGCCGATTCAAGTCAGTTTCAAACACAATCCGCCAACAGATTTCACAAGTTATCATCAGGCGTTTCAATGTCAAATACTATTCAATCAGCCACAATATTCCATAACATACGCAACAGAAGATTTACACCTCCGCACTGCAAAAGCTGATGCTAGTATTAACAGCTATCTGTTGCAACAAGTAGACGAGGAAACAAACGGAATTAAAATTCCAGGCAGTAAATTTGTACGTGATGTAGAAGCGTTGATCAAAGACGCGCTGCCTACGGGAATTCCAAGCATTCATCATATCAGCGATCTTACTGCAATGAGCAACAGAACGCTGACCCGAAGACTTTCAGAAGCTGGTACTACCTATCGTGATCTTATCAAAAAAACACAAGAAAAAATTGCCAAAAAAATGCTACGCGACCATACACAAAGTATTGGTGAAATCGCATTCTTAACAGGATTCTCAGAGCAAAGTGCTTTCAATCGCGCTTTCAAAAAATGGACAGATCAAACTCCTTCCGAATTTAGAAAAAACAACTAAAACGACTCGTACTATACAATACAACTTTGGATGTAAGTTGCATTTATAGCTAAAACAACTCTCTCTTCCCTTTGGCGTAAAATGTCAAAAGCTTGTCTTTAAGTGTCAAAAAATTCATGAGACCACTTCGCATCTTTGTATCATCAATAAAAAACAAAATAGGATGATCATAATTACACAACTTATAGTCAAACTTTTAGTGGCCTTTACACTTTCATAAGAAAAGGCAACTATGATTACTGCACCATTAAAACATGTGGTAGCAACTAAAAAACAATTCAATTTTTGAATATCTAATAAATGAGTATAAACTTTTAAATTTTAAATAACATGCAATCAGAAAACATTTTAGTCATTGGCGGAACAGGTAAAACTGGCCGTTTAGTAGTAGAAAATTTAACAACTTTAGGGCATAATGTACGTGTCGTAGGTAGAAAAACTAATCCTGTATTTGATTGGGATCGTCCCGAAACGTATGCTGCTGCGTTAAAAGACATGGACAGAGCATATATTGTGTACTATCCAGATTTAGCCGTGCCTGGTGCAAAAAATGCCATTAAAATGCTGACCGAAAAAGCCTTAAAAGCAGGATTGGAAAAAGTAGTATTACTTTCTGGAAAAGGAGAAACAGAAGCAGAAGCATGCGAAGAAATTGTTGCAAATTCTGGTTTAAATTACACTACAGTTCGTGCTTCTTGGTTCAATCAAAACTTTGATGAAGGTGCTTTCAAAGAGTACATAATTACAGGACACTTAGCCTTGCCAATGCCCGAAGCAAAAATTCCATACACCGATACCAAAGACATTGCTGATGTAGTGACAAAAGTATTATTAGATGACACTTTTAATGGCGAAATTGTAACTGTAACGGGACCTAAAAAACTAACTTTTACAGAAGTGGCAACAATCATTTCAGACAAATTGGGCAGAAATATACAGTACCAACCGATTTCCATGGAAGCATTTACGAGTGGACTTGCCAATGTTGGAACTCCTGAACCTGTCATTTGGTTGTTGCGTTACTTATTTACAGAAGTACTAGGAAACTCTGAAAATCAAACTGTATCCAATGATGTGGAACGCATATTACATCGCAAACCCATTACATTTGAAGAATATGCAGAAAAGACAGTCGCCTCTGGCGTATGGAACTTGGAAGTTATGTATTAAACTAAAAAGCACTAATAACCATCATACAAAACCATATATTGGAATGCATTCCATATATGGTTTTTAATTTTTGAAGTATCTTGGTTTCACGTCAGCAAAAATGTTTATTGACAACAATATGCAAACTTTACACGTTATTCATAAATAGAAGAATTATAAAAGATGAAAATAGTAAGCACTTATCTCATACTACTCATTACCGTGACTGCTGCCTGTAAAGAAGAAGACGAATCACTAAACGCTTCAGAAACAACTACTGTATATTTTATGCCTGAAGAAAGTGAATCCCATGAAGGGACTTGGTTGCAATGGCCGCATCAGTATCAATATGGAATGGCATATCGCAATAGCTTAGATCCAACGTGGATTGCCATGACAGCAGCGTTGGTAACCAGTGAAAATGTACACATTATTGCCTACAATGAAACCGAAAAAAATAGAATCATTGCACTACTAAACAATGCACAAATTCCTTTAGATGCTGTTGATTTTTATCTATTTCCTACAGATGATGTGTGGGTGCGTGACAACGGTCCAATTTATGTAAAAGACGCACAAGGAAATCTGGTCATTCAAGATTGGGGATTTAACGGTTGGGGCAGAAAGACAGATGAACTATCTGGATTGCCTATCAATTATGAACACTGTGATGCCATTCCGAACAAAATAGCACAACGTCAAGGAATAGAACGTGTAGATATAAACAACATCATGATCAACGAAGGTGGAAGTATTGTCATAGATGGCAATGGTACTTTGATGGCGTGTAAAAGTTCCATCTTAAATGCGAATCGTAATCCTGGAATGACACAGGAAACTGCGGAAACACTATTTACAAAATATCTGGGTGTTACCAACTTTATATGGTTGGATGGTCAGGCAGGTTTGGAACTCACTGATCAACATATTGATGTATTTGCTGTTTTTGGAAATGCAACAACAATTGTGACCATGAATCAAAATGATCTCTTAGCTTATGATGTGCTGCAAAGCGATATAGACAGATTGTATGCGGCAAAAAATAAAAATGGAGAAGCCTACACATTTTTACAAATACCATTAACACAAAATACTGTCAAAAAAACAGATGGTACCGATTTGGGATATAAAGGTTCTTACATTAACTACTACATTGCAAACACAAAGGTTTTAGTGCCTAACTACAACGATCCGAACGATACGGTTGCCAACCAACTCATACAATCATTATATCCAACACGAACAGTTGTAGGAATTGATGTGAGAAATCTTTATGAAAATGGAGGAATGGTGCACTGTGTTACACAACAACAACCTGAATAAAACAACCTACATGTAATTTTAACATTTATGTTTTGTAAGGTTTCTCAACACCTGACGAACTAACTATCAGTTTTACGTCTTATTTAGTTTATTAATTTAAGAAATCACTGCCCTAGATTGGTTCCTACTACACTATCTAGGGCTTTTATTTTGAGTGAAAGTCTAATTTACTAATTTGAAAATTTGAAAGTGTACCAATGTATCAATGCTATCAAAAAACACTCAAAAACTCACCTACTAAAATACTAACATACCAAAGCGAAGCGTGACCAAAAGGCGAAGCCGATACCAAAGCGAAGCGTGACCAAAAGGCGAAGCCGATACCAAAGCGAAGCGTGACCAAAAGGCGAAGCCGATACCAAAGCGAAG